>JBKJNN010000151.1:0-2686 GCA_046593625.1 Gemmatimonadaceae bacterium
GCTGGTTCGCCAGTACGGCCGCACTCAGGACCAGGTTTTTCCGACCGGCGCCTATCCGGCACCTATTGGCGGGACGTATGGAACGGAAGTGAACTTGATCATCCCGTTCGATGAGAAGAACAACAATAACTTCACCGGCTGTCTCGATCGGAATGCCTGATCAGTTTTAGAGACACGGCACGTTGTTGAACGAACGGCGGGCAGAAATTCTGTCCGCCGTTCTTCGTTATTCTGTGCTATCGCCCAACCTTCGTGATGATGAGGATAACGCCCCCGCCCGAGTTGGTTCCCTGGATCATTGTCCCGTCGATTGCGTTTAGCAGCTGGATCCACGCGATCGAACTCGCAGGCACGCTTCGAAGAAGGCGAACGTCAGGCACAGGCGCTCCGTCGATCATGACCCTCGGCACATCGCTCCCCGCGAGAATGAGACTCGTTCTGCCACGCCTGGATCTGACGGAGGCGTCACCACTCGGGCCATCGTCGCGCGCCACCACGAAAAATCCCGTTTTGCGAAGCACTTCCCATGCATTCGTCACCGCGTAACCGGCTATCGTCTCTTCGCTGATGTTGCGTCCGGGAGGTGACGCTGAGGACTGGTTGATATGCGAGGGCGGGCGGCATCCGGCGAGGGGTGCTGACGCAATTGCGATTGCAAGGACCGCTGCTTTGGGCAGGCGCTGCATACCATACCTCCGGGTAGTTCCAGAATGGAGTGCTGCTCCGACAAAAGCAAGATGAAAAGGCAGCGAGTCGATCAAGGGTTACAGCCATGCGAACGGGATCCCGATGAGGTGGTCATCATATTGCCGCGGCACAGCATCGTTGTTGACCACGATACCGACGCGCATGCCTTGCTCGCTGACAAAATCACGGAGTCCTCGCAGATCGCGCGTGCTCACGACCGACGCGTGTTTGATCTCGAACGCGACACCGGCAAAGCTCCCTTCAACTACCAAGTCCACCTCGGCGCCACCGCTTGTCCGATAGTACGACGCCTCCACCGGCGCTCCCATCCCTGCGAACTGGCGCATGACTTCCTCCACCACCATCCCTTCCCATGACGCGCCAACCTGCGGATGACTGAGCAACGCATCGCGGTCGGGAATACGCAGCAACGCGTGCAACAGTCCCGTGTCCCGCAGATAGCCACGCGGGTGTTTCACCACGCGCTTGACCACGTTGCGGGAGAATGCCGGAATCGTGCGCCACACGAACGTACCGTGCGCAATATCCAGGTAGTCGCGCGCCGTCGGTTGCGAGACGCCAAGCGCACGGGCCAGCTCGGCGTAGTTCAGAACGCGTCCCGACAAGCCGCCTAACATCTCAAGAAAGCGTCGAAAGCGGGTATCGTCGAGTGCGGGGAAAAGCCGTTTCACATCGCGCAGGATGTACGTGTGGATGTACTGCTCGATCCATCGCGATCGGAACGTCGGCTTGGGTTCGAGCCACGGCTCCGGGAAGCCGCCGCGGAACCAATAGTCGTGCGCCTCGGCCGGTGTACCGCGCGGCGTAAGACCCTTGATGAGGTCGGCCGGCGAGGCGGTGCGGTCGAGAAGGCGCGACAGCAACGAGTCTCGCCCAACGGTTCCCGTCACTTCCTCCCACGACAACGGGGACAGCTCGATGATCCCCACGCGCCCCGCAAGACTCTCCGACACTGACCGGACAAGCGACGGTGAACTGGAGCCGGTGATGACAAACCGACCTTTCTCGCCGCGCTGCTCGTCGATCGCCACACGCAACGCGGGAAATATCTCAGGCAGCTGTTGCGCTTCATCGATGGCGACCTGGCGCGGATTCAACCGAAAGAACGCATCCGGGTCGCGCGCAACGATGGCGTGGTCCGCTCGTCGCTCCACATCGAACTGCTTCCAATAGGACGGCAGGGTCTGCAGCAGGGTGGTCTTTCCGCACTGCCGAACGCCGAGCACAGCCACACAGGGAAAGGTCTCTAGGTAGCTCTGTAAGAGTGGCTCAGCGGCACGTTTCATACCGTGCAATATCAAACCCGCTGTTTATCTTTGCAAGGTCCTACTGTAGCCCGCCACCCCGAAGAGAGAGCGGGCCGGGCCGGGCGAGAAGTACCGGGCGGAGGCCGTTATGCGGGTTGGTCGGATCGTCCATGGCCGTACATATGGGACCTGCGACGGAGCTCGGACTACTCCATGAAAAAGTCGACCTTGCCGTCGTCCAGATCGTAGCGGGCTCCGACAATCTTCAACTTGCCGGCACGTTGCGCCGTCAGCAGCGCCTCTTCGGAGGTCCGGAGCCTGCTGACGATTCGACGGACATTCTCGCGCACCGCAGCGTCCAGCAACGCGTCACCCTTTGCCGCGCCGCTGCTCTTCGCTTTCAGCACGGCGGGAATGATGGGTTCGATCATCTGTCCAATGCTGCCGGGATAGACGGTGTTCTTCTCCACGACCGATATCGCCGCTTCGACCGCACCGCAGCGTTCGTGTCCGAGCACCAGCACCAGTGGCGCGCCGAGCACCTGTACTCCGTACTGGATGCTGCCGAGCGCCACGGTATCGACCGTGTTGCCGGCGTTCCGGACGATGAATAGCTCGCCCAGCCCGGTGTCGAATAGCAGCTCTGGAGAGACGCGGCTATTCGACACCGGGCTGGGCGAGCTATTCATCGTCCGGAACGCCGGCAACACGGTCGCTACCGTGGCGCTCGG
>JBKJNN010000036.1:0-67201 GCA_046593625.1 Gemmatimonadaceae bacterium
ACACAGGGAGAACAGCGTGAGGCCCCGCTCTTTATTCAGCGCCGAGAACCTTCTGACGTCCGCTCAGGCAAAGGCAATTGCGGACAAGGTTCTGGGAATGGCGAAGGCAGACGAGACACGCGTCTCGGTCAACAACCAGTGGGGCGGTAACACGCGCTTCGCTGGTGGTGAGATCACGACGTCGGGAAATGGCAGCGACACGGAGGTCACTGTTGTCAGCACGATTGGCAAGCGCCGCGCATCCTCGACGACGAACGTGCTGGACGATGCATCGTTGAGGCGGACCGTTGATCTGGCGGAGCGGCTGGCGAAACTTTCGCCCGAGGATCCGGAGATCATGCCCGAGCTGGGAAGTCAGACGTATTCAACGGTGCCCGGATTCGTTGATGCTACCGCGAATCTTGACGGTGAGGAAAGGGCGGCTGCGGCAAAGAAGGTGATCGACCGTGCGTTGGCGGAGGGGCGCGCTGCCGGCAACGTGTTCGTGGCGGGATTTCTGGAGGCGGCAGCCGGTAGTCGTGCGCTTGCCAACAATCGCGGATTGTTCGCTTATCAGCGTTCTACAGATGTGAGTCTGTCGACCACCGTCCGGACACCTGATGGTACCGGCTCTGGATGGGCATCGGCAGGCGCTCGGAACTGGGGCGCGATAGACCCTGCAGCGCTCGGCGCGCGCGCCGCACAGAAAGCAGTTGCATCGCGCAATCCTTCGGCGATCGAGCCGGGCATGTATACGGTTGTGCTCGAACCGCAGGCCGTTGCAGACCTCGTCCCGCAGCTTGGCGGTGCTTTCAACGGACGCTCGGCGGATGAAGGACGCAGCCCTTTCTCGAAGCGTGAGGGGGGAACGAAAATCGGTGAGAAGATTGCCGACGAGCGCGTCACTCTTTATTCCGACCCCACCGACGCGGATCTTCTCGCTTCGCCTTTTGATGGCGAGGGGCTGCCAATTCAGCGACGGGTCTGGATAGACAAGGGAGTGCTGAAGAATCTCACCTACAGCAGATACTGGGCGCAGAAGCAGGGAGTTCAGCCGACGGGTGGCGGTGGAGGTTTTGGTGGCGGCGGATTTCCAGGTGGACTCAAGATGGTGGGCGGAACGAAGTCGCTCGATGAGCTCATCGCGTCGACGCAGCGAGGCATTCTCGTCACCCACTTCTTCTATATAAGATCGCTCGACCAGCGCACGGTTATGCTGACGGGCCTTACTCGTGATGGAACGTTCCTGATCGAAAACGGGAAGATCACGAAGAGCCTCAAGAATTTCCGGTGGAACGAGAGCCCGCTCTTCATGTTGAACAAGGTCGAGGAGATCGGGCGGGCGGAGCCTACTGCTGCAGGCCAGGTGATGCCTGCTATCAAGGCAAACGACTTCAACTTCACTTCCCTTTCCGACGCTGTATAACGCTTGAGGTTCGAGCTCAGGCAGAGAATCCTCTCATGGGGAAAGCAGTTCGACGTATTTGATGAAGCCGGCAACGCTGTCTATGTCGTTGCCGGCCAGGTGTTCAGTGTTGGTGACCGCCTTTCGTTCCGCGACTGTAGCGGGGCGGAACTGGCGGTCATCCGCCAGAAGATTCCTTCGCTGGGGCTGAAGTATCGGATTTCGAGGCCCGGGCAATCCAAGGTACTGGTGAAGCGGAAGAGATTTGCAGTCGTTCACCACACCTTCGACGTTGACGTTCCACGGTCGGACGGAATTCAGGCGAAAGGCAATTTCTTTGACAATGAGTACACGTTCCGACGCGGCGAAACCGAGGTTGCAAGCGTGTCGCGCCAATGGTTCACGTGGTCGGACGCGTACGGAATCGATATTGCGGACGGGGAGGATCACATCCTGCTGCTGGCGTGCGCCGTGGTGATCGATCTGGCTTGCCATTCGTACAGGCGAAGTTAACCGCCAGGCGATGGAACCGAACGGGTGCGGCGAGCGTTAAATACATGTAGGTACTCCATCAGAGAGGACATTGCATGAAAAACCCCCTTGCTCGTATTGCAGTCGGTTCTGGCATCGTAGCTGCCGCTTTTTTCACACTGACAAGTGCATCAACACGTTCGGCGCTTGCCGCTTCCCCCTCAGCTGTGCCCGCGGCGGCAGTTGATAACGCGCTGGCCTCGGCTCCTGGAACCGAGACAGCGGTCTTTGCAGGTGGTTGTTTCTGGGGAGTGCAGGCCGTCTTCCAGCATACCAAGGGCGTGAAGTCGGCGGTATCCGGGTACGCGGGTGGCAATGCTGCGGCAGCCAACTACGGAGCGGTGAGCACCGGAAGCACCGGTCATGCTGAAGTGGTTAGGGTTGTATTCGATCCTTCAAAGGTGTCGTATGGCCAGCTGCTGCGCGTGTATTTCGCGGTTGCGCACGATCCAACACAGCTCAATCGCCAGGGACCCGACAGAGGCACGCAGTATCGCAGCGAAGTGTTCTATACGACTGACGCTCAGAAGCGCATTGCGAATGCCTACATAGACCAGCTTGGCAAGGCAAAGGTGTTCAAGAGTCCGATCGTGACGAAGGTATCGAGTCTCCAGTTGTTCCATGTCGCGGAAGCGTACCATCAGAACTACGCGACGCTTCACCCGAATGACATGTACATCAGGATCAACGACGCGCCAAAGGTGGAAGCACTGAAGTCCGAACTGGCTTCACTTTATAAGGAAGAACTCTCGAGCTGGAAATAAGGATCACCTTCGACTCCGGCAGGCATCATTCGCCGCTTTGTGCCTGCCGGCGCTGTCTCATCACTTCGTAAATCGCGATTGCCGCGCTGGTCGAGAGGTTCAGTGACCTGACGAGCGGCGAAACTATCGGCATCGCGACAAATCTGTCGGCGTAACGCTCATGAATCTCGGGCGGCAGCCCGCCTGTTTCCCGCCCGAACACGAGAACGATGTCGTCCGGCTCGCCAAGCGGTGCGTCCCATAGAAGCTGCGTGGCGCTGGTTGAAAAAAACCAAGGCTCACCAAGCGATGGGATCTCGCGCTCGAAGCCAGCCCAGCTCTGCCACAGGTGCAGGTCAACATGCTCCCAGTAGTCGAGGCCCGCGCGTTTCACCTCGCGCTGGTCGAGTGAAAAGCCGAGCGGCTCGATGAGATGCAGGGTTGCACCGGTGGCAAGGCATGTTCGCCCGACGTTCCCTGTATTCCAGTGAATTTCGGGATGCACAAGAACTACGTGCGTTGCCTGTTGTCTTGGGTTCGCATCAGTCACGTTCAACGAAGTGTCTCTCGCAGCGTTGTCGCCCAAAGTAATGGAGCAGCTGTCCGTTCAGGCGCACGTCAAACGAGCGGCCTCACCCTCCCGATGAACTGCACAACTGAGGCGGTGCCTGTATGGTAAGTGCCTTCGCGAACTTCCCGTTCGATTTCACGCAGCAGTATTGGCTCACAGTTTGGAAATTCGCTTTCAACGGCGGCACCGCTCATCAGCATGTCCGGGTCCTTCGGACCTCCCGTATCCCGCGCAAGTTGAGCTTGCGAATAGGCTTCGAGAATCACGATCCCTCCGGGCTTGAGAGAGCGCTCAACTAACGGATAGAGTCTCGCGCGGACTGCGCTGGGCAGGTGCGCGAAGATTGAGACGACGGCTCCGTAGTGGTTCTCCTCAGGCACAAATTCCCCGAGATCGGCCACCTGCGTCCGGATCTCGACGTCTTTCGAGAGCGCCAGCGCGCGCGCCTTCGACAGTCCTACTTCAGAACCGTCCACCGCAAGAACCTCCAAGCCCAGGGATGCGAGAAATACACCGTTCCTCCCCTCCCCCTCGGCAAGGGACAGAATGGGGCCGCTCAGAGTGCTGGCGTATTCCGCGAGAAAAGAATTGGGCTCGGTTCCATAGATGTACTCGTCAACAGAGTAGCGTTCATTCCACACAAGTTCTCCGAGAGTGGTGGACGGGACAGCCTACTGACCCGCACCTTCAGGCTTCTGCATAAGGCTCGGAAATCAAAGGTACGCGATGAGTATCGTACAGCTTCGGAATCGAACCGTTAAAGACTTTGTCGCTGTCGGTCATCAATGTTCCCCGAACTGGTTCGGAGTTTGTCCCGCGTCCGCTCTTCTGCAGGCATCAAGCAGTAGCGAGCGCAGCGACCTTCGGAAAAGTGTTTCCCAGAGGTTGCGGTGGCTAGGCACCGGCGCGAGCCTTCAGAGAAAGGAGTGGCTTGTGCTCGTTGGGAGATGCTGCGCTATTCCCGCCCTGACAAATGAATCTGTGTTAGTGTCAATTATTCAATGACGGGACAGCCGTCGTCGGAACTCCTCTCATCAGACAAGCGAGAACCCATGGAAAGCTCCTCCGCCATTAGGGTCGCAGTTGTTCAGGCCGCCTCGGTGTTTCTTGACCGCGATGCACGATCGGCAAGGCATGCACATTGATTCGCGAAGCCGCTTCGAACGGAGCCACCTTGATCGTGTTTCCTCAAGGCTTCGTGCCGGCATATCCCTTGTGGGCCTGGTTTATTCCTCCTAAGGAAACGCATCCACTTCGAACGACTAGGGAACCGCGGACATTTCTCCGCATGAGCGATGCTCCTCTCGACACCGAACCCGATATGAGTGGCTCCGGGGCTCGAGAGTGATATGACCCAAGGCATGATCAGGAGGTAGATACCCAGACGCCAGAGGTTGCTTCATTTGTTTGAAATATCGCGCCTCGAGTAGTAGGTTGCGGTGTCAATTTCCCGGGCCTCTGCCGTTGCAGTTCCAATAAGGACTTGCGGCCCCCTGCCGTTGCAATTCACTATGGCTTTGCGGCGGTCGCGCACGGGAAGATCTAATTACAAAACTTCCTCAGAGTCATGAACAATCCTGGCCTCAAGACTGTCCTCGCCTCCGCCCTGGTCGCGAGCACCATCGTATTCGCAGCGTGTGAAAAAAACCCCGTGGATGCCGTTCTGGAGAACGTGGTAAACTGGGAGGGATATTTCATGGCGTCGGACGGAACTGTGATTCAGCTCGATGGATCCGACGCGTTCATACTGAAGGTCGGCAGCGTCGGCATCAAGAAGGTGAACGACAAGTACATGATCGGCATGGCCCCTACAGGGAACAAGGATGGAGAGTTCCGGGGCTATTCACTCACAAAGTCCGGTTTTTACGATTTCGCGACGGTCCAGCTTACCGGGAACTCGCTCACGCTCAGGTGGGACAAGGCGGGCGATGTGGTTTCGACGCAGCAGAGTTGGTCGGCGACATCCAAGCCAACTCCAATTCCATCGCCTTCGACAGGCGGAGGGCCGACGACGCCGCCCACTGGATCGCTGACGACGCTGCTGTCGCAGAGCGGAATCGAGGGCAACGAAAAGAGCAGCCGCTTTTACACGATTACCGTTCCGGCAGGTACCACGCGGTTATATGTGCAGACGACGGAGGACACCGGTGGTCGTAACCTTGCTGACCTCTTCGTCAGACGCGGATCGCAGCCATCTGTGAACAACGCCAACGAGCAGTACACCTGGACCGCCGAATGCGCGTCCGTACTTCCGAACCGAGAATCCGAGGTTTGCTCTTTCAGCAACCCTCCCGCGGGAACCTGGTACATCCTGCTTTACGGATACCATGCCTACTGGGGCACCACGCTCAAGGCAACGATTACCAAATAGTGCCCCGGTGTGGGCAGGCGCGGGGTCCACGCGCCGAGGGCTTCACTGATCGCACTCTCGATGGCAGAACAGCGTGCTGAGACTATTTCGCGAGGACCCGGCGATGGACCCGCCAAGCTCCGGGCACGCGGACCCATGTGCCGGTGAGCACGATTGAGTCGCGAAACGGGGGCGTGCTCATAAACTGACCGACCCAAATGAAGTCCAAATTCGCTGTGGCAGTGTCTCCCTTCACTGCACTCGTGCAGGACGGACGACCGAGACTTCGTTCATGGGATCTCCTGTTGCGGGACGGGGATCAGAGCTGTAGAGACCGATCGCCGTACGAGGAGACGCAACGCGGAGTTACCTTTTCGAGTTGGCCAGCAGACGAACCGTTGTACCGCCGTCTGTTACTCCTGCAGCGGTCCTCTCACTTCCGAGCCACATGGTGCGAAAGGCGCGGTAACGGTCGATTGAGCCCGCTTCTGCCAGAAGCGGTGGCTACCGATTGAATCGGTGTTCATTCCGTATCCCGCTCCGAGCACGCCGATCCGCCGCGCGGATCGCACCCGCCAAGAGGAGCAGCTACGATTGCTGGCCAGTGGGCAAACGGCACGTACTCTTTAACCGTCCCGTGTGTAGCGCTCATGCAACTCGGCTGGCTGAATGGCTCGCTTCCTCATTCGGATATTCAGCAACTCGACAGCGACTGAGAACGTCATGGCGAAGTACACATAACCCTTTGGCACGTGGTGATCAAACCCATCAGCGATCAACACGACGCCAATCACCAGTAAGAAAGCGAGGGCAAGCATCTTGATCGTGGGATGCGCCGAGACGACTTGTCCGATCCTGCCGGCAAATGCGACCATCAGCAGGACAGAAGCAATGACGGCTCCGATCATGACTGGCAGTTGGTCAACCATTCCAACGGCGGTTATGATTGAATCGAAGGAGAACACCAAGTCGACAATCGTGATCTGAAGGATAACGGCCTGAAACGTTGCGCGGACTGCCATTGAGGCTTCGCCCTTCTCGCCCTCCAGTAACTGGTGAATCTCCTTTGTACTCTTCCAGAGCAGGAAAAGCCCACCGCCGATCAGGATGAGGTCGCGACCGGAGACTTCCTGTCGCAATAGCGTGAAGAGGGGCTCAGTAAGTCCAACAATCCAAGAGAGAAGGAACAGAAGCCCTACGCGCATGAACATAGCGAGGAATAAGCCGAGCCTCCGCGCCAGGTCACGGCGCTCCTTCGGCAGCTTATCGACAAGGATCGAGATAAAGATGATGTTGTCGATTCCAAGCACGAGCTCGAGCGCGGTCAGCGTAAGGAACGCGCCCCACACCTGCGGATCGGATAGCAGTTCAATCATGTTGCCTCGTCAGCGGCTAACACCTGCAGGCCGCAGGTGAATCGAATAATCGCGACCAGAGCGAGCAACATCAACTCGCCTGGCAGCATCAACGAAGTGTCAGGCGGGCGCGCCACATCGAGGCCCCTTCTACCCATTTTCCCCGGGCGCGTGATACCTGATCGACTCGGCTTTCTTCAGGGCGGAGAGCGTTTCCTCCACCGTGAGCAGCACCGTGGTCTGGATTGAACTCAGTGCCCCGCCGGCACCAATCGCCAGCGCGGTGGCTGCCATTGACACATTGTCGGGCGCCTCCCAGAGATTGTAGCCGTCGTGATCGCCAAAGGCGTACCAGAAGCCGTGCAGCTTGCCTCCCACAGACTCGACGTACTGCTGGGCGGCAGCGCGACGATCCTCCGGCTTGTTGATCATCTTCGCCCAGGTCTGTGGCGAGTAACTAAACCGCGTCAGGTACATCGGCATGTCTCTCTCCCGGGATCGTCTGATCCCCGATGGGGTTCAGCGAATGCTCGCACACTGAACCGCGGTGAGGCCCGTCGTGAGCTTACGCCGCAGTCAGTGAGTCGAAGTACGCGCCGTCGAACCATTACCGCAAACTCGGAGGGAATTCTATTCGAGCTGAACTGTCCGGATAGCGTCCGAGCTTCTAGCTGCAGGCAAAATCATATAAATCGCGGCCGCAGCGAGCAACCTCAAATCACTGCCCAGCGCCAGCGTGCGGCGGACGCGGGGCCGAAGACGCAGAACGTATTCCAGTGCGGCAATGTTCGGGCAACTCCCACAACTAACAGCGCCCCGGCAAAACAAGAATTCACTGCCTCATTTGACAGCGTCGCCCGCACGGTATAAAATCCAGTAGACCGACCGGTCTATTCACGCAACACGCCGCACAGGAGGCACCAACATGCGAATAGCAAAAGAAGATGTCGAAGTACGGATGGAAATCCCGGGCGCAGTAATCCGTCAGCGGAAAGACTTCGGAGACGCGACCGGGTTGGGAAAGTTCAGCGGGGAGTACTTCTCACTCGCAGCCGGAGTCGACACCACGCCCCTCTTCGTGGGACTGGACAGCAACCTCTGCCAGTGTCCTCACTGGGGCTTCGTCCTGCGCGGCGAGCTCACGACGACTGACCGCGAGGACGCGCACGAAACAGTGACGGCTGGCGACCTTTTCTACTGGCCCCCCGGACACAATGTGAAGGTGAATAAAGACGCGGAGATCATCATGTTCAGTCCGCAGCGCGAGCACAGTCACGTGATCAACCACATGATCGAGAAGGTAAAAGCCTGACGCTCTTCTTCGTTGCGCTCCCGAACACCTTCGCCGTACCCTGACCCGATTGAAATGAAGCCGAGACATTCGCCGACGCATTCACCAACACACTCGACGAAGCAGCGACTGCTCGATGTCGGGTTGGCCATGTTGCTCGAGCATGGCTACCACGGCATGGGAATTCAAGCCCTGCTTGAGGCCGCGCGCACCCCCAAGGGTTCGTTCTACCATCATTTCACGGACAAGGAAGATTTTGCGCTCCAGGTCATCGACGCATACATGCAGGAGGTGCACGCAGGACTCGACCAGTGCCTCGGCGAGAAGAACCGGCCCCCGCTCGAGCGGGTGCGCCGGTTTTTTGAATTGACTCGGGCGAGTTACAAGGCGGAGGGGTACATGGGTTGTCTTCTGGGTGGGCTTGGCCAGGAATTGTCCGGAGCGAACGAGCTGTTCAGGCACAAGATCGAGTGGTGTTTTTCCCAGATCGCGGGCCGGACCGCAGACTGCCTGGAAGAGGCGCGCCTTCGCGGGGAGATTCCGGCCGAATCAGACACGCGCCGTATGGCCAGCCTGCTGGTCGACTGCTGGGAGGGAGCGGCCCTGCGAAGCAGACTCCGCGGCAACGCCACTCCGCTCGGCGCTATGCTCGATTTCTACTTCCAGGCGGCAGTGGGTCGGCGAACGGGTGCCTGAGCGCGAAGGTTAAGCGCGCTACGCGTTTGCGGTGGACGTAGACTGCCGACGAGCACGAAGGGCGGCAAGGAAGAGCAACACAACAACGCCCTCCGCCACCAGTGACGCCAAACCCATCGGTTCGAGCCAAGCGTCGGGCTCGGCGGGTATGCCTGAAAGCCTGTGCCGGAAAAGGCACTCCCCGTCTACGGAGATAGATGCCCCATGCCCTCCATGGATCTCGAAACCGACAACACTACGCCGGTGAAGCATCGTATCGAAGACGCCGATGTTGCGGTGCGCAGAAGCACGTAGTGATAGGTACCGCAGCCGCAGTTCTGGCCCTTGCCACCGCGAACATCATGAACAGCCAGTCCGCGACGCAACCCCTGATCGACCGCGTGTTGGGTCTTCCGGCCGTCACGGTTGCCGCTGCATACACGTTCGACAACGTACTCGACATCGAAGGGAGATGACGCAATGAAACTCGAAGTGAAATCCACACTCCTCCTCCTGGGAACCCTTCTGCTTGGCGTCATGCTCGGCATGGTGGGACAGGGGATGCTGCAACGCGAACGCGCTGCGCAGGTTGGAGAACTGCGCCGTCCTCCAGGGTTCGTGGCTCATATGTCCCAGATGATAGATCCGACGGATGCTCAGAGGGACACGGTCACTGCCATCCTCGAGGCAACCGCAGTTGAGAACCAGCGAGTCATCGATGAGGCGCAGCGCACGCTCCGCGCGTCGCTGAACGCGATGCGCACGCGGCTCGCACCGGTGCTCACTGAAGCACAGCGAAACCGGCTCGCGAGCATGGAGCGACTGCCTGATCCTTTCCGGCCACTGCCCCGCGGCGCAGGCCGACCAGACGGCGGCCCTCCCCCGCCCGGAGGCCCGCCGCCAGGAGGTCCCGACGGGGGCGCTCCTCCCCGGCGATGAACGGGCTTTACACCCTAAATCGTTGTGTTACATTGACTTAGCAACCATACTGTGTTATGTTTAATGCATACAGAGAAAGAGAAACGCGCCAAAAGCGGGATTGTCAGGCGCTAACCGGACTGCGGTGATTTCCCTCCCGCAGTGGGCCGGTAGATTAGAGGGTTGCTGGAGATTTTTTCCTAATGCAGACAGTAAATAACAATCAGATTGCTCGCAGTGTGCGCTTCGATATCGCCGCTGATAAGACAGATGAGTTCAATCGCCTCTTCAAGACTGAAGTCCTCCCGATGATGCAGAAGCAGGACGGTTTCAAGAACGAGCTTCTGCTGATTCAGAACGATCACGTTCTCGCGATCAGCGTCTGGAAGGACCTCGAGGCAGCCAAGAAGTATGAGATGAATGGCTTTCCGATGATTACGAAAGCACTCACTCCGGTACTGAAGACGGCGCCAAAGGTCGAGACCTTTCATTACAACGCGCTCTCGACGATTTCCTGATTTTGAAGTTTCAGCATTTCGAAGTAAAGAAGGGGCCCTCTACAGGGGCCCCTTTCTTCGTTTGCCGATCAGGTTTTCGACTTCTTTGACTTAGCCGATTTACCTGTTCGGTTGAGCTTGACCGCTTCACGAATGAGCCCCTTGAATGCAGCCCCATCGACCTTCTCTCCCTCGGCGATGTCGATAGCGCGCCGAACCTTGCCGTCCATACTCGAGTTGAAGAGATGAGCCGGATCCTTTAATGAGGCTCCCTTCGCAAACGTGAGCTTGACCACTTTCTTGTACGACTCGCCAGTGCAGATGATCCCATCATGCGACCATACGGGAGTTCCCATCCACTTCCACTCCTCTGTCACATCGGGGTCAGCATCCTTGATGAGCTTGCGCATCCTGGCAAGGGTTTCGCCGCGCCAGTCACCCAGTTCGGCGATTTTCTTCGTGATGAGCTTCGAGGGGGATTCACCAGATCCCGTGTCTGCTTTTTTCATCTCACTGTCTCGCGGCGGTCGTATGCGAAGAATTTCTTGAGCTTGAGGAAGTGCTTTTCATACAGATTCCAGCTCAGGTAACCTGCCCCGAGCGCAGCTATGGACATGAGCACGGGGAAGGTGACAATCCAGTGCGGCTGCCGCGCAACCAGCGCGGCGCTGGGTACAAGATGCAGCTTGCCGGCTACACGCTGAAGCCCGGGATGAAGCACATAGATGGCGTAGCTGTAGGCGCCAAACGTCACGAGCAACCGACTGGAGAAAACGCGGCTCATCCAATGATCCCGATCCAGTCCCACCAAGCCGCCCACCAGCGCTGCAGACATGATAGCAACCGCGCCATACCCTATTGCCATCATTTCGAAATCCGGCGCGTTGATTGTTACACCACCGCCCCTGACGACAACGATGGCCATCACCACCAGCGCCGCCAACCCGACGATTGGTGACCACCGCCGTAGGAACGCGAAGCCGTCTTCGCGACGCAGCGCCACTGCTACCAGCGCGCCAGCTACAATGGCATCTATGCGGCCGGGCGTCGAATGATAGACATCGGTCCCCAGCGGCACGGCAATAATGCGATAAACCAGGGAGCCCACAATTACGGAACCCGCGAGAATCACCAGTTGCCGCCGACTACAGAGGTAAACCACCAGCGGCCAGAGCAGGTAGAATTGCTCCTCGATAGCGAGAGTCCAGAAGTGGCCGATGATCGACTTGGATTCCCATGACAGCGGTTGGTAGTTGCCGAAGAACGTCCAGTACCAGATCTGCGATGACGGCGGAACGTGATAGTCCGGGCCGAGAAGGTGCGGTACGACGAGGAAGTAGAATCCAAGGACCGCGTAATACAATGGAAAAATGCGGAGCATCCGCCGCGCGTAGAATGAACGGAAGTAGCGTGAACCTCCTTTCGCATCGAGGAGAATACCCGTGATCAGAAATCCCGAGAGCGCGAAGAACACGGATACCCCAGCCCAGCCCCACCCGAACATCACGCGCATGGCGCGCTCCGTTGCAGATCCGGCTGCAAACTCGAGGCTGTAGGCAAAGTGCCCACACATTACGACAAGCACGGCGAACCCCCTTACACCATCGAGGGTCCGAATCCGTCCATGCCTGCTTGCGCCTCCTTCGGCACTCACTTCGGGTCGCGCGTAGGAGACCGCAGGCCCAGCCGGCCATGCCATCGCTGGGGTTCCTGCTGACATAGAACCAGATACGGGTGACTGCACGTAAACTGACCTCGCGCCTACCGGGGTGGTCTGCCTGTGCCTTCAACTTCTGTGACCAGAGCGCAGAGCATGCGCGGCCGCACCGCGACACCCAACTGGGATTCGGCCCATGCAAAAGCTAGGGACGCATGGCAGCGGTGGTCAAATGGTTTCTTTCGGCATTCCCGATGACAACTGGATAATGCCTCACACATCGCTAGCCACGATGGCCACCATTATAGAAGAGGGGAATCTTCGAGTCGACTGCCTGATGGCCCGTGGCTCCTGATCGCTTGAACTAGCGAGCTGTCGGGCCCCATTTTTCCTCGTCGCCATCCCCCTTCAATCAAAGCCCCACCATGATGATTCGCCGAGCTGCACTTGCCCTCCTCATGCTCAATGCATGTGCGGCCCCGTCCGCTCTGCCCACTGCAATCGCGCCTGGCTCGGGGAAACGCGTTGAAGCGGATCGTGGCATGGTCTCGGCCTCCCACATCGACGCCGCCGCTGCCGGAGTTTCAGTTCTGCAACTCGGCGGCAATGCGGTTGATGCAGCAGTTGCCACCGGCTTCGCTCTCGCCGTAACCGACATTTCCCAGACCGGACTCGGCGGTGGTGGCGCGCTTACCTACTACAATGCGCGAAGCGGCAAGGTGGAACACCTGCTGTTCTATCCGCGCTCAGGTGCCGACCCGGCATGGGCCAAAGCAGACACGACTGCCGCGGCCCGCCGCACCGGCCGCGCAGCTGCAGTCCCCGGTATGGTCGCGGGGCTGCTCGAGATGCACTCGAGATTCGGCAAGCTCACACGCATCCAGGTGATGGCGCCGGCGATTCGACTCGCCCGCGAAGGATTCATCGTTTCTCCCCTGCTCTCTCGCACCATTGCATCATCAAAGGAAAAACTTCAGGCAGACTCGCTCGCCAACGTTCGATTCATGCCGAAAGGAGAAGCGCTCCGTCCAGGTGAGCGTCTCATTCAGCCTGAGCTTGCACTCACTCTCGAGAAAATCGCAGCCGAGGGAAGTAGCGGGTTCTATTCAGGAGGTATCGCTACCCGCCTTGCAGACAAGGTTCGCGCGCAGGGGGGGCTCATCACTGCGGCTGACATGGCGGCCTACAAAACCGCTACCGAGCGGCCACTTTGCGCCGAGTGGCGGGGATACACGGTGTTGAGTGCCCCGCCTCCGATGGGTGGGGTAGCTGTTGTTGAAATGCTCCAGCTTGCTGAGGCGACTGGAATCACGCGCGCCGGCGGACTCACCTCACAGCCTGACGCGATTGTCCGCCTTGCAGACGTGATGCGAGTTGCGAATGCAGATGCGGGACGGTGGCGAGGGGATCCGTTTACACAGTCAGTCCCAGCTCGCGGCACATCCAGCGCCGCATACGCGCGCTTGCGCGCCGGGCTCATCGGTGCCGCCGTAGTGGACACCATCAAGCCGGGTGATCCGTGGCCGTTCGACAGGGCTGCACCAAGCGGCAGTTGCGTCAAGCTCGATCCTTATCCTTCCGCAGTTCGCACCGCAGACGATGGAGACAGTGACGCCGCCGCTGACAATGCCGCGATGAGCGGCAGCTTCACATCGCACATGTCGATCGTCGATGCGGACGGCAACGCGGTGTCGGCCACGACTACGGTTGGAGTTCTGTTTGGATCAGGCGTCTACACCGATGGCTTTTTCCTCAACTCATCTGCCAACAACTTTGACGCCAGAACGCGAGGCACCAACCGCTTCGCCAACACGACAATGGCGCCGACAATCATTCTCGACCGCGGACGGGTCAGGCTTGTAGTCGGCGCCGCAGGTTCACAGTACATCCAGCCGGCAATCGTTCAGGTAACTCTCCGGATGCTCGCGTTGGGTGAAGATCCCGGCCTGGCACTCGCCGCCCCTCGCGTTCACGCAAGCTCGTCGCGCAAGGACATCGACATCGAGCCCGGCTTCTCGCCGGAGGTGTATGAGGCGCTCGTCACGCGCGGATACCGGCCGGAAAGCAGAGTCGGTGATCTCATGTTCGGCGGAGTGCACGCAGTGTATGTGCGCCCTGATGGAAGACGAATCGGGGTCGCTGACCCACGACGTGACGGAGCGGCCCTGGGTTATTAACCCCCTCGGCCGCTAGACCGTCAGAACCGAAGGCCGAGCGCGACCCCGCCGAGTAGATAGCAGAACATCGTAATCAGCACGATCCCGACGAGGTTCAGGACGAAGCCGCCTCGCGCCATCTGCGAAATGGTCACCGCACCCGTGCCGAAAACGATTGCGTTCGGCGGAGTGCCGACGGGCAGCATGAACGCGCACGTTGCCGCGAACGCTGCGGGGATCAGGAGCGTCATGGGATCGGCGCCTATGCCGGCGGCTACACCACCGAGCACCGGAATGAATGTCGCGGCGGTCGCAGTGTTGCTCGTGACTTCCGTCAGGAACAGAACGATCGCGGTGACCGCTGCAACCAGCACTACTATCGGAAGTCCGCCGAGGCCGCTGACCTGCGCGCCGAACCAGCGGTCGAGGCCCGTGGATGCGACTGCGCCGGCGAGACTGAGGCCACCGCCGAACAGTAGGAGCACGCCCCACGGCAATCCGTCTTCGGCATCCTTCCAGTTAAGCACCATGTCCGTCCGGCCACGGCCCGGCAGAAGAAACATCGCGATGCCAGCGGCGATGGCAATCGCGGTGTCGTTGAGATTCCTGAATGGTCCCAGCCTATCACCGACGCCCGGAATGCTGGAGAGAATGCCCGGCACCACCCACAAAAATGCTGCAGCTCCGAACACGGCCATCACCATCTTCTCACCCTGGCTGAGCAGTCCAAGCTTCGCGATCTCGTCGTCGATCATCTGTCTGCCACCGGGAATCTCGCCGAGCCGGAACGGGTAGAGCACTCGCGTCATCAGGAACCAGACGATCAAAATGAAGGTGAAGGCGAGCGGCGTGCCGACCATCATCCATTCGAGAAAACCAATCTGCCGCCCGAGTTCGTCTGAAGCATAGCCGGCGACGATGGCATTCGGTGGGCTACCGAGCAGAGTGCCAAGCCCGCCCATGGTCGCTGACCATGCAATCGAGAGCATCAGGCAAACGCCGAAGCGGCTGAGGTTGTCGTCCCGGATTGGATCGACATGGCCGGATTGCTGATCCGCGCCAATAGCGCCGTTGACTGATCCGCCGCTGCGCGCCGTCACAAGCGCGAGTATCGACATCCCTATCGGTAGCATCATCAGCGTGGTTGCGGTGTTCGACACCCACATCGAAAGGAAACCAGTGGCGAGCATCATTCCGAGTACGATTCGCTTTGGTTCGATCCCCACCCGGCGAAGCGTAAGGAGCGCAACACGCCGGTGCAGATTCCACTTCTCCATCGCGATCGCGATGAGAAATCCACCGAGAAAGAGAAACACGATGGAGCTGGCGTATGGCGCCGTGCTTTCGGTGACCGTTCGCGCGGTGAGCATCGGAATCAGCACGATCGGAAGCAGCGAGGTCGCAGCGAGTGGAATTGCCTCGGTCATCCACCAGATCGCCATCAGCGTAGCAATCGCGGCCACTGTGCGGGCATCTGGCGTCAGCCCGCTGGAATGACCCATCGCCAGCCAGACGAGCAACGCTGCTACTACACCGACAACCCGCAGCGTCCAGATTCTACTACCCGATCGCCCGCCTGGCGGAGAGCCTCCCGGATACGACTCGTACTCCCCCTGCTGACGTGGTTCGATTGTCATCTGGATTCTCTCTGGTTTACCAGGCGCGTGTCGCTACTTCTCTCGAGACAACGCCGGAGAAACTGCAACGGCACCATCACGTCGCGGATCGGCTGCGCCAACCCACCTGCCATTTTCCAATGCGACCGCATGCAACACCCGTATCGCTCAGCAACGACTCCGTCAGTCGCGTGGACGACGAAATGCCTCGCTCCTGCATTCGAGACTGAAGCGGAGAGAAGTCAGGGAACAAGTAGAATCCGCCCTCGGGTTCGGCCACCGAGGCACCCGCGTCCCGGAGACGTGCGGCACAGTATCCGCCCAGCGCCGAGAGTATTCGCCGGCAGTCGCGGAGATACCCGGTTATCTCGGGGCTTCCGTCAAACGCGGTAATCGAAGCGTGCTGAATAGGCGCGCTGACTGAAGTGAACGTTTCGCTGGCAACAGCTGACATCGCCTTCGCCAGCCATTCAAGTTCCTTCGGCAGCGAGTACACTCCAAGTCTCCATCCGCCTGCACCCGCCCACTTGCTCAATCCGGTTGAGATAATCGTTCCTTCCGGATAGTGCGATGCGATGCTCGTATGATTTCCATCGTGATCTACGTGGCCGTAGATCTCATCCGAAACGACGAGCACACCATGCTTCCGCGCGACCACCGCCAGCGCTTGAAGCTCCGCTGCATTGAAGGTGACACCAGTCGGGTTGCTTGGATAATTGAGGATCAGCAGCCCCGCCCTTCCGGGCTCACGCGTACAATGCGCGTCAAGTGTGTCGGGAGTGAGCTTCCACCCGTTCCCCTGATCAGTGGGCAACCACGTGTGAGGACGCCCCAGTAAACGAGCCTGCGGGACGTATGAAACCCAAGACGGATTCGGCACCAGCAGCTCGGCTTCATACACAAGCTGAGTGATGAACATGAGCTCCTTCGAGCCCGGCCCGATGATCACCTGCGCTGCCGGCCGATCAACTTCGATCTGGCGCTTCAAGTACCCGGCTACTGATTCCTGCAATGCACGGAGACCCCGCACCGGCAGGTAATCCTTCTCACCAGCAAATGACTGAAGCGCCGCCACAACCTGCGGTGGAACCGGAAACGGCGACTGGCCGAGGCCGAATTTGTAAATCCGGTGACCCTCGGCCAGCATCGCGTTGCTGCGTTCGTTGATCGCAAGGGTTGCGGAGGGCGGCAAGCCCTTCACAACCCCTGCCAGATTTGATGAGTCGATCAGTTGGTTTGTCTCCGTCAGGCCAACCCGGCGCTACTTGATGTTCTGATTGACTGAACGCTCTTCGAGACTAACGGGCACACATGTCGTTCTGCCCTGAAGTGCGTTGGTTCGTCCTTCAACCATCCAGCGGCGGAGATCCCACAACCGACGGCCTTCGAGCCAGAGCAGCGCGCCACGCTCACGCATGAGGTGAGCCCACGCCTGATCGACTGTCGTTGCAGTCAACGGAGGCAGTGTGGGAGCGGATGCAACCCGTTCCTGATTGATCAGCGTCATCGCCCCGACAATATCGTTGTTGCGAAGCGCCGCCTCGGCTCTCAGCAGCAACATCTCGGTGCCGCGCGCGAGAGCGACCGGGTCTCCAAGCGTCACGTACTTCTTCTGGCGGAAGAAGTTTGTAACTCCGTCCTGCCCCTTGGTGATCGTCGTCCCGGTTTTTACTGTGTCATACGGAACGCGCGGATCGCGGTCGGCCACCCAGACGGTATTGAAGACTGTCACTTCGCGCCGCGAGATGGTCTGCACTGCAAGGTCGAGATTCTCTCTTGAGGTATTGGTCGAGAAAATCGCGTTGTGTCGAAAAACCGTAGGAACCAGGATTGCGTCTGCCACCGCCTCGGCCCATTTGCCCTGCCATGCACGCACCTGGGCACGACCGGCCAGCGCCGCATTGATGAGTGCAGTGTTGTTGAGTGCCTGAGCCGTCAAAAGCGCACGCGTGAAGTTGCTATCCGCTCTGGCAAAGTGAATGTTGCTCGGCTGCAGGCCACCGCCGTCGATCACCGCCTCGCAAAGATTCTCTCCGAGGAAGCGGTTGGCAAAACCGGCGTAGAGGTAGGCACGCGGCGTAAGCGGATTGGTCTCAAAGCCGGTACCCAGAACGGTCTTCATTCGACGAAGTCCGTCCTCCGCTACATAGCGAGCAGTCTGGAATCGAGCCCAGTCCGCATTTACGTCTTCGGGAGCAACCGTGCCAGTTGCCCATTTGCGCTCGACTGCGAAGTTGCCCGAATGAACAAGCTCGAGGCCACCGATCGATCCACGGGTGAGATAGTTGCCGATCATGTTGGAAAGATCGCCGCCCATTCCATTCACCAGCGCGGTCATCGCCGCAGGCGTATTGAGATCCTCATCCTTGATCGGGCCCGGGTTGGTGACGCTCAGGTCGCATGCGCCCGCGAGCGTGGCAACAAGCAGGACTGCTGATACGCTGCGTGCCCGGCGCGCATTCGGAATCAATGAAGTGATGCGCATCAGAATGACGTCCTCACGCTGAGAAGAAATGTCCGGTAAGGCGGGAACTGGTAGTATTCACGCCTGGAGAATGTGTTTGTTCGCTGGTCAGCTGACTCCGGATCGGAGCCGGTGTAGTCAGTGCTTACAAAGAGATTGCGGCCGGTCGCCTGAACTGTCATGCTCCGGGCACCCGGCACGAACCGTGTCGGTACGTCATAAGCGAATGAAAGACTGCGAAGCTTGAAGAAGTCGGAGCTTTCCACGAAGTAGCTGTAGTCGCGCTGCGCTGTGACGATTGCACATTTCGCACGGTCACCTGCATTGACCGAGCGAATCAACGTGCTGTCGCCTGCAGCGGCGGCGACCAATGCTCGCTGCGCGGCGTAACACGGCTGCCAGATTCTGGTTCCCGCATTCTGGTAACCCGTAGCGTTCAGGAGGTGGCCGCCCCGCTGGAACTCTCCCACACCCTCGACGCTCAGCCGTTTAAACAACGTCACAGTGAGCGAGGGGTTGATGATCTTGTTCGGAAAGGTGCGCCCCAGGAACTGCGCAGTGTCGACTATCGGATTCGCAAACTCGTTTAGGTTCCTGACCTTGTTGCCAATGTATGACGGGGCCGGGAAACCTTCCTTCACGTAACTGCGCGAAAGCGCTTCAACCGTGATGAGGTTGCCGCCAAGATCGATTGCCTTGCTTTCTACTTTCGTCAGCTGCAACCGCGCGTTGATTTCGGCCCAGCGTGTGGGCTGCGCGTTTGCAGAAATCTGGAACTCCATTCCGGTGCTCTCTAAACTGCCAACGTTCTCGGGCTGATTTACCGAAAATCCTTCCGACGGCGGATGTGCGACGTTGATGATCGCATCGTTCGTCCGCGACTTGAATGCGGAATACACGAAGCCGAGCCGGCCGGAGAACATGCTGGCGTCGAATCCGCCTTCGGTTTCGCGCGTGCGCTCAGGCCCAAGATCGGGATTGCCGATTCTTCCCGGAGTGAACGCTGCGAGTCCACCCTCAGCCGCGACTGGATCCCACGTGCGGGTGGCATCGAACGCACCTGGCGCCTTTCCCGATTCACCGATTGCGCCGCGCAGCTTGAACGTCTCCATCCACTTGAACGGCCAGAACGATTCATCGGAAATAACGTAGGCGGCGCTGAACTTGGGATACGTCTGCAATCCAAAGTTGCTTCCGAATGCGCTGTTGCCGTCAATACGAACGCCAGCGGTCAGGAACAGGAGGTCGCGCCAGCCGAGTACCTCTTGAGCAAAGAAGCCGGCATTGATGACACGTTGTTCGTTGACGTCGGTAATCTGGCGAAGCGAGCCAGTGATGAGTGTCGGCGTACCTGGACCGGCGAAGTTGTCGGCCTGCAGGTCAGTGGAATTGAGCCGGCTGTCGAACAACTGGCCACCTGCGGATGTCGCAGACGTGAACTTGCTACCCACCGGCTGCTTCCATGTGCTGACGTAATCCAGAGACAGCAACGAGCGGTTCCATAGCGTCTCGAAATACTGTCCAGTCGGCGTGCGGAGGTAGCCGAATGGATTGATTGTCCGAAGGTCTACATCATTGTAGTCGAAGCCAACTGCAAGGCGGTTGCTCAGCTGCTCGATTGGCGTCCACGTAACCTGGCCACCGCTAATGAAGTGATTGCCCTTGATTGTGTTCGACTTCGAGAAGATCGTATCGTTCACCACGCAGACGATGGTTGTCGTGCTGCATCCCGTTCCCTTGAAGCCCGAGCCCGGTCCACGCGAGACGTTCAGCAGAAACGCGTCGGAGCTGTTTCCGTCAGATGCCATCTCGTTGTTGCGACGGTTGTACGAAGTGTTCAGAGAGAGGTTCAGCTTTCGCGTTGGCGCAAAGCCGAGGTTGAGGCGCATTCCGCCCGTTTCATTCTTGCCGACCCGGAGAACTCCTGACTCGCTCTCGCGGTTGCCGGAGACGGAGTAACTCACTCCGCCGGTTGCTCCGCGAACGCCGAGCGCAAAGCGGGTGATCGCTCCGTCCTTGAGCCAGCTTCCGCTAGCCGGGCAGGTTGCATCTTCGAACGCTACTCCTGCGAAGTCCACCATGTTGGGACCGCGGCACTGGCGCAGGAAGAGACCAGTGGGATCTGTGCGGGGGCCGAACTCACCCATTCTATTGATACCCGCGGCGACTTCGGCTGACCACGTTGCCGGGCCTTCGCGGCCGCGTTTGGTGAAGATCTGGATCACGCCGCCGGACGCTTCGGTGCCGTATAACGTCGTTGCAGCGGGACCTTTCACAATTTCGATTCGATCTATGTCAGACGCGGCGATGTCATTCAGCGGCGAGATCGACTGTCGGGATGAAACGCCTGTCGGGCTGTTGCCATTGAACATGCGAACGCCATCGACGTAGATGAGCGGACGATTGCCCTGCGTGATGCTGTTTACGCCGCGAAGTCTTACAGTACCTCCAGATCCTGGCTGACCACCGTTACCGAGTACCGTGACACCCGTCGACCGGCCCTGAAGAATCTGTTGGACGTTGGCAACCGCTCCGCCTTCGAAATCCTCGGCTCCGACGGCTGACACAGCGTTGCCGACTTCCTTTCTCCGTTCTTCACCTGCTGCGGTGACGACAACGCCGGCCAGGGACACGGTGCCCTTCACAAGAGTGAAGTTTGCCGTTGCTGTTGCACCCGTTCCCACCGCTATTGAGCGTGACTGGCGGGTGTAACCGATGCGTCGAACGCTCACGGTCTGAGTGCCTGCCGGAACGCCGGTGATAGTGTAGCGACCTTCAGCGTCGGTAGCGCGGCCGAGCTGCGTGCCGTCGATTACGACTTGTGCGGCGGCAATGCCTTCTCCGCTATCGGAGTCGGTTACGCGGCCAGCGACGGTGCCAGTCGCCTGAGCGAAAACTGGAATTGCGCCGATGACACATAGCAACAGAGTGCCGGAGATTGCCCTGCAGAATCTTCGTGGTCTGACTGAGAAAACAGCCGAGAACGACGGGTAGCGCAAAATACACCTCGGGACGGGGTGGAGAAGAGAAGATAGGTTACGGTAGTTCGCAGGCAATAGCGAATTCAACTGCGGTTTACTTGCGTTGATTCGGCCCGACGGATATATCGCGTGGGTTGTGGAGGGAACGGACGCGGGACTTGATGACGCGATAACTACCTGGTTTGGTACGCTGGTTAGGTCCCTGACGATTCCCCGCCGAGGTTTCCAACGAAACTTCGGACTCGCTCCGCGTCCGTCACTTCCCAGGCGGCATCATCCTCGGGCAATGCTTTCCGCAGGCGCACGCCAGAACGAATCGTCCCTTCCCCGCCGCGCTCCAGTCGAGTGAGGCTCACGTGAACTTCCCGCACGCCTGCAGATACGATGCTGTGTACGTTGTGCTCGCGGATACCGCCGCCCGCCATCACGACCAGACGCGAGTCTGCCTGACGAACCAGACCAGCGAGCACCTCCACACCTTCCCCAGCTGTCCGCGCTCCACCGGATGTCAGCACCCGCTGCACCCCCGAGGCTGCGAGGGATTCGAGTGACGCTTCGAGATTCGGAGTGAAATCGAACGCACGGTGGAACGTGACCGGGAGCTCGTTCGCGCTCTCCACCATCAATCGAACTAGTTCGACATCGACCTCGTGATCAGTACGAAGACACCCAATCACAATCCCGTCGGCGCCAAGCTCGCGAGCGACAACGATATCACGCAGCATCACGTCGCGCTCCGTGTCGGAATAAACGAAGTTGCCGCCGCGAGGCCGTATCATCACGAACACGGGAATCGACACAGCTGACTTGCAGGCGGCAATCATTCCCGCACTCGGTGTGGTTCCTCCGTCGAAGAGCGCGTCGCAAAGTTCGATTCGTTGAGCTCCGCCGCGTTCCGCTGCGAGCGCGGAAGCGACGGAGTCAACGCATACCTCGACCAGCGACGGGGCGTTGGTCAGAGAGATGAAAGCAATCCTGACTGATTTGCCGAAGCCATTGCTGCGAGGATCATCCTCAACCTCGGCGCGCCGCCTCGATTGCGGCGATGTCGATATTTCCCATCTGCATCATCGCGTCGAACGCGCGCTTGGCAGCCGCAGGATCGGGATCGGTGATCGCCTCCGTCAGCGCGATTGGCGTAATCTGCCATGACAATCCCCACTTGTCCTTGCACCACCCGCACGCGCTTGCCTCACCACCGTTGTCGATTATCGCGTTCCAGTAACGATCCGTTTCGACCTGGTCAGTCGTTCCGACCTGAAATGAGAACGCTTCGCTGTGCTTGAACAAAGGTCCTCCGTTAAGACCCAGGCACGGGATGCCCATCACTGTAAACTGGACTGTCAATACATCCCCTTGTTTCCCCGACGGAAAATCTCCCGGTGCGCGGTGCACCGCGTCGACGGACGAATCGGGAAAGGTTGCTGCGTAAAACCTCGCCGCGTCCTCGGCGTCCTTGTCGTACCAGAGGCAAATCGTGTTCTTTGCGGGTTTCATGGATACATATCCCTCGAGATGAGACGCGCGAGGCCTAGTGCTCTCGCATGGAAAGAACGTGGGCTGCTATTCGACCCGCCTGAGATCCAGTCGGATTGGTTCGGGCGCATCGAACGCGTACGCGAACATGAGCTCATCGAGGTCTTATGCCGGCGCGACATAGATCGAAACGCCGATGATGTCATCCGTCCTGACCAGTTTGCGAGGGCGAATGTGATAACGGACGCGAACCACTCGATAAACTGCCTGCTGATCGCCGCCGAAATCAAGATCGAGTTCGTCTCCTGCCCGTGGCAGTGCCGAGAGCCTGACAGTTCTCAGTTTCTGTCCATCGGACTCGTCAATCAGGTCACATTCGATGATAAACATTGAGGATGGCATTCCTTAGAAGGATGGATGATCGCACGCGAAATCCTCGAGTCGGACTACGGTTTCCGCGCCACGCCGCAGACGCGATCTGTGGCAGAAACGCTGATTCATATCGGGTGGCTGTGGAGCGCTGACCATCTGATGCACGACGAACTCCGCCTGAATTCCCTCGAAGGTTTCGACTTTCCTGCCCTTCTCGTCAAGTCGGCAGCCGAAGAAAAGCGGCCGCGCTCGAGGGACGAAATAATCGAGATGCTGCGAACCGAAGGTGATCGGGCTGTGCAATGGATTGAATCACTCCCGGTCGAGAGGCTCTCAGAGCGCGTGCAACTGCCCGGGGGCGGATCCGTGAGCCGTTTCGACATGCTCGTTGGAACGAAGGAGCATGAGCTCCAGCATCGCGCGCAACTCACAGTGCTCGAACGCATGGTGGGCATTGCGCCACGGTTCACTGGCCTCGCATAACTGCGAGGTTCGTCAACCTGCGGCCGCAGGTGCTTGCAACCCCAGATACTCCCGTCTGAATGCCTCATTGCTGATCGCAATCTGCGGAGAGCCGAGCTCGTAGGTAGTGCCGCTCGTGCACCAGGTCACGTGATCGGCCGCATCCAGTAGCGTCGGGACCTCGTGACCGGTTACAACCACAGCGACTCCGTCCGCAGCGAGCGAAGCAAATGCTTTCGTAAGGAGTTCTGCATCTTTCGGAGCCACGCCTCGATAGGGCTCATCGGCCAACAGACAAAGCGGCCTTCGAACGAAGACAGCAGCTACCTCAGCCCGCCGTCGCTCCCCACCCGAGAGATCGAAGGGACGTTTGTCCAGCTGGTCGGAGATCCCCATCATTTCGGCCGCCTCTGCAATAGACCTTCCATCGAATTGGCGCCGGATCATCTCCAGCTGCTTGCGAATTGTAAACGCACCCGACAACAGATCGTGATCCGGCAGATAAAACAAACCTTCTGCAGCGAGTTCGCGGAGCCGTACGTGAAGATACGCGCGCCCGGCGAAATGAACTGAACCGCTGTCCGGCGCGATAAAACCGGCCGCGATTTTCAGGAGTGTCGATTTTCCAATTCCGTTACGGCCGAGCAGAACACGCAGTTCGCCAGGAACGGCTCGCAGCGAGGCGGATGACAAAACGCGCCGACCTCTGAATGTTTTTGCAACGCACTCCGCTGTAAGGATCGGATTCACGCGAGGAGTCCAGCTCCGAACCGAAATACCAGGTCGCCGAGCAGAGCGGGGCCGGCATAGAAAACACTGAGGACAAGCGGAGACACGCCCAGGTTGGCAAGCAACACCCCTTCACGAAGCCGCCGTGTCTCAATCCATCCCAGAGCAACAATCAGCAGCACGACTCCGACGAAGGCCGGCGTGGAAAGGTTGACCGCATCCCCGCCAGCGAGAACCAGCACGCCCGCTATCGCAACTCGTGCGACAGCCCACAGTAGCGCTCCGCGAAAGAGGTACGTTTGTATGATCCACGGATTCGGGCGCATGGCTCCTTTAAGCTCGATTCAATGTGCTTGTGATTCGCTCCCTCGCTGCTCCAGCCGCAGTTGCGCCGCGCGTGCGCACCCCGCTGTCGTTTTGAAGTAGCGCTCAATCCACGCGGTCCCAATCTCGAACGGACTCGGACCCGCTCCACGCCCTGGCATCATTCGGATTTTGTTCACCACATTGTCATTCCAGGAATGATTCGTCAGGAAGACCGTTGCGCCGGTTGCGACTGCCTTGGCACTCAAGCGCTTCTGAGAATCGATATACGTTTGAAAGGCAGGTATACCAAGCTCTGGGGTGTTGTTTGGAAAGTTGAATCCCGTCCCGCCGGAGTACACAACGTTGAGCTGTTTCCCCCGATCGGATACCGGAAAAGTGAAGGACATCGTGCCCGGCGTATGTCCCGGAGTCAGCCACGTTGTCACCGTGACTTCGCCGAGAGTGACCTTTCCTCCGTTTGTTGCCGTGATGTCCCGCCGTGGAGTGAGGCCAATATTTCGCTTGGGATAGTGCGCGAGATACTCCCAGTCCGCAGCACTCATCACGACCTTGGCACCGAAGCGATCCTGCAGTTCCCTGGCGCCACCAAGGTGATCGCCGTGAGCATGCGAGACCACGACATACTTGATGTCACGCGGGTCGAGGCCAAGCTTTCGCATGCCTTCAATAATTACACTCTCGGTGCGAAAGGGGATATTCGTATCAAGCAGGATCATTCCCTTGCTCGTGGTCAATATCCATGCAGACTGATCTACGTCACCGACAAAGTAGAGGTTGTCGAAGACACGCGCGGGCTCGACGTACCATGCTTCGCGCGGCCGCTCGCGAAAACCTTCAGCTGTTCGAGCAAACGGCGGCGGCGCATCAACCGTGTCGAGCGGGGAGGGCTCAGCCAGGTAGCAAAGGTCGAGCGCGGTGAGTGGAAACTCCCGACCCGCTGCAACCGTCGCTTCACGCGTAGCGGCCTTGATTTCAGCTGCGAAGTCGCGGGGGGCGGGCGGACTCTGAGCGCCGCTAGTGTCACGAGCAACAACTAGCAGCGCGACGGCAACAAGCAAAGAAGTAGGACTCATTGAACAAGGATAGGAAGTTTGTGAAGCGAGCTACTTTAGTTTGATTGACACCCCGCAGCGCAAGATTTAACGTCGGGTCATTGCGCCTGACATCCCCCCCCGCGAAGCTCTCTCCCTACGCGACCATACTCGAGCGTTCAGGAAAAGTAGCGCAGGCGGATTCTACATATCAGCAGGTTCTGGCAATGAGGAAGAAGCTGCTCGGTCCCGAGCATCCTGAGTATGCCTGGACGATGTTCAACTACGCAGATTTCCTGCTGTCGCACCAACGCTATCCCGAAGCAGCGGACTGGTCGCGGAGGGTCTTGATGCTTCGGGGGAACTCTCCCTGAAACACACCTGGCGATTTCGACCGCCATGCGAAGGTAACGGGGCTCGCGCCGCCAAGATAAGCCGACATCAACGCACCTTACGCTATCATTGACCGGCAGGCGGTTCCCAGAGTTCCACCTTGTTTCCTTCAGGATCGATGACCCAGCCAAACTTCCCGTACTCTGAATCTTCCGTCTTCTCGAGAACATTGCAGCCTTCTTCGCGTAAAACCCTTACCAGACCGTGGAGGTCCTCGACACGGTAATTGACCATGAATGTCGCTGTGCCGGGGTCAAAGTGCTCGCCGCCCGACGAAGTAACGGACCAGATCGTCGATCCCCCAACCGGCTTCCCTTCTCCGTCGGTCCAGGTAAAAGCCGCGCCGCCCCAGTCCTGAACATTGATTCCAAGATGCCGCTTGTACCAGGCATGAAGTGTTGAAGCGTCTTTTGCTTTGAAGAAAATCCCGCCAATACCAGTAACTCGTTTCATTGAAACTCCGAGTGCAAGTGAGCTGTGCGCGTTTAGCCCGAAGGTCTCTACGCCGCTCCAGGTTCAGGATCATCTGCCTTGCGCCGGCTCAGCACAAGCGCCGACACAAGCGAAATTATCAATGCAACCGGCAGGGGCTCAAGAAAAGTCAGGCCAGCGTTGATTGCCGGATTCTGGTACATCTTTTCGAACTTGTCGAGTTCCGCTTTCTTCTCCGCAAGCGCCGCCCTACGACAAGTGCGCGCCCGAACCGAACTCTCCCGCCGCCGATGTTGTCCCTGTAGGAGCGCACGCCGAAATAGATGAGCAGAAAGGCCAGCACCATCGTTGTATAGCCAACGATGTACCCCCACGGTCCAAATCCTATTTCATCGTGAAGCTCGATGTCCGTTTCCGCGTCACCCGAACGGGTGAAATTGCCGGAAAAGCCAAAAAATTGTCCCTTTCAGCGATCAGTCGCTCATCCTATTCAGAGTCGTTACCAGGATCCGCTCGCGCAGGATCATGCTCCGGTAACACATCAATAGCCCATGGAGCCTGCTTCCACGCGGGGATCGGCGTTCTCGCCTGCCGCCGCGGAACGAATGACGAGCGCTCTACCAGTTGATACTTGTGAATGTAGCGCGGACAGTTCGGGTAGATTCGCCTCGCTTCGACTCGAACGACGAACTGAGCTTCGGGATAGCGATCCATCAATGGATCGTCCGCCGAGATGTGCGCCGCTCCGTCCACCCGCATGCGGCGTTGCGTCTCAAAGTCAATGAACAGAAGCCCCACGGAATGAGTCTCGGCGAGATTGCCCATCGACAGGTACATGCCGTTGCCATCGTAATTCGGGAACGCAAGCGTGGTGTCGTCCAGAATAGTCACGAACCCTGGATCACCACCCTTGTACGAGCAGGTAGGCTGTCCCGCCTCGTCAACAGTTGCCAGAAAGAACATGTCGAGCCGCTCTACAAACTGCCGGTCATCCGCCGTGAAACGCCCGTGCACTTTTACCTCTGCCAGGCGGTCCGCGAGCCGGCGGGTATCAAACGTGTCCTGTAGCGCACGGCTTGCAGACGAATAGATCAGGGACATGACACGTCTCCATGTTGTAACCGCGACGGTTTCGTCCGGTTAGGCACCCGCACGCAAACCGTACAATCACGGGCTCTATCGAGCAACACTAAATCGGAAATCCGGCAGGCCGGACTATACGGAACGCCCATTGCATAAGCTGGTAACCGGGCGCCGCGACCCCCACCCAGCATGTCGCATCGCCCCCACACCACCAGCTCATTCCATGTGATCGGCGAGATCTCTGACAACGTGTACGGCGAAGGTGGCACGCTGGTCACGCAACACAACGCTCAGACCACGGTTGTCCCGGCAGGTGGGTCGGCGATAGTGGAGTTCCGCGCCGAGGTGCCCGACAATCTCATAGTTGTCGATCATGCGATCTTCCGCGCGTTCAACAAGGGCGCGTTGGGAATGAACAAGGTGGTTGGTGAGAAAAATCCTGCGGTGTTCTCATCCGATACCCTAACGCCCCCACGGTCGCCGCGCTATTGCATAACGTCTCCCGTGAGAAGCGCTGCAAATCGCGGATCATCTCGCAGCGTCTCGAGATCTGGATCGGTCATCAGCCAGTCGCGATTTCGCATTCCGAGCTCCATCGCGCGTTCGAGATGGTCGAGCGCCAGTCCGGGTCTTCCGCCCGTCGCATGGAGACACCCAAGGTTATAGAGCATCAAAGGGTTTGACGGATCTGACTGAACTGCGCGCCGAGCCCACTCCTCGGACCGGGCCGTATCGCCGACGCTCTGAAGCTGCACTGCACCCAGATAGAGGGCGCGGGAATCCCCCGGATTGAGAGCGAGGGCCCTCTCTGCCGCAGCCAGTCCGCGCTGCCCCGCGGCCTTGGCATCCCCGGCGCGGCCCAGACTCCGGTACATGGTCGCCGCGAAGATGGGAGACTGATAATCGTCAACGCGCAGCTCGGACGCGCGTTCGTACAGCACGACGGCGTTCTCGAGCTTGTTCTGAGCCTGAAGTGCCCGCGCGTAATACCAGGGGGCCTCGTACAGGGAGGAATCCAGCTCCATTGCACGCTCGAATTCCTCCGCCGCCTCCTCGAACCTCTGTTGATACGCCAAGGCGAGCCCGCGTGACGCGTGCCCCTCGGCAAGCTCAGGGTCGAGCATCAGTGCGCGCCGGCTTGCAGACTCCGCCTGGGCGAGCGCCTCGTCTCCACCCGCATGCTCGAAGAACCGGAAGCAGGAGCAATCGGCAAGGCCCGAGAAAGCGAGAGCGTAATCAGGATCGAGAGCGATTGCCCGCCGATACAGGTCTTCCGCGGCATCGAGCGTCTCTGCCCGTCGCTGGTGGAAGAGTTGGCGACCTCTCAGATAGTACTCGTACGCGCGAACGCTCTGCGTGGGCACTTTCTTGATCGCCTTCTCCTCCTTCTCGGTGAGGACGACCTCAAGCGCGTTCACGATGCTCGTCGCGATCTCGTCCTGAATGGCGAAGATGTCTTCCATCTCGCGGTCGTAGCGCTCCGACCACATCTGAAAGCTCGTCGCCACGTCGATGAGCTGAGTGGAAATGCGGATGCGACTCGCGGCCTTTCGCACGCTCCCCTCGAGAACTGTATCCACTTTGAGCTTGCGCCCAATTGCGCTGATGTCCTCCTTGTTCCCCTTGAACGCAAACGCGGAGGTGCGCGATGCGACGTCCAGAGCGCGCACCTTCGTCAGCGCGTTGATGATCTCTTCGCTGATGCCGTCAGTGAAAAACTCGTTGTCGGCATCGGCACTCATGTTCGTGAACGGCAGCACCGCGATAGATCGCTTCCCGCTGTCGACCACCTCCGCCGGAATTGCTGCTGCGAGTGCGGACGCGAATTCGGAGACCGTGATGAACCGTTTTGACGGATCGAGAGAAAGAGCTCGCACCAGCACATCAGATCCCGCGGAAGGCACGCCGATGCTCGAGGGAAGCGAGGGGGGCCCTTCGCTGAACCGTTTCGCAATCACTCCCTGCGGCGTGCTCGCGACGAAAGGCTGCTGCCCCGAGATCATCTCGTAGACGACACACGCAAGGCTGTATTGATCGCTCTTACCGTCGAGCTGCGTCTCACCGCTCGCCTGCTCGGGGCTCAGATACGCGGGAGTTCCGATCGCGACTCCGGTGCGCGTCAGTGTTTCTCCACCGGCCGCGCTGATTGCCTTTGCGATTCCGAAATCGAGAATCAATGGCTCGCCCTCGAAAATCATCACGTTTTCAGGCTTGATATCGCGATGAACCACACCGTGCCGGTGAGCAAAATCCAATGCGGACGCGAGCGTGCGCGCCAATCGAACGACTTCTGCTGCGGGCAGTCGCTTTTCACGATTGAGTTTGTCGCGGAGGGTCTCGCCCTGGATGTGCGGCATGACGTAGTACAGGACGCCATTCGTTTCGCCCGAATCATGCACTGGCACGATGTGCGGATGCGTCAGGCTCGCAACGGTCTTGATCTCCTGAAGAAACCGCTCGGTTCCAAGCGAGGCAGCAACGTCGGCGTGCAGCACCTTGACCGCGACGCTTCGGTCGTGTCGCGGATCCCGGGCGCGGTAAACTGTGGCCATTCCACCACGGCCGAGTTCGTTCTCTATGGTATATCTATCGCCTAGGGCGGTCTGGGGCGTCGGTGCAGTCACGTTTTGGGGGGCGGGTGTGGGACGCGTTCATATTCCGCTACGGTGCAGGTTTAGTCAACCTTCGGAGCGGGCCGGCGTTCGGTCCACCTGGGTGCCGGAAAGCCGTGATGATGGGACACCGGACGACCTGCACGCCGGTCCAACGGGTACCCTTGTTCTCGGCCACACCTTTCCAGCCCATTGAACTCAACGCGGCAATTGACAACCAAAGTCACAGTTCCCGCGGTGAAACGTTCGCCTCCTGACGAACTGAACGACCGGGTCTTCGCGCCGCCAACTGGTTTTGCGACCGGAAGCTCCACGTGCCTGTCGACGCCGCGATCGGCCTTCCATTAGGGGGCCCTAGCGCTTGAAACGGCGTGTGTTTCGGCTTATCTTCGGTTAACAGCCAACCGAAGGGGATGCACTAACGATGGATGTAGGTTCAAAGCTCGCGGTGCTGGCTGATGCCGCGAAATATGACGCCTCATGTGCCAGCAGCGGAGCGAAGGGACGCCGGGCATCCGGCACCGGAGTAGGGTCGACAGAAGGTTCGGGTATCTGCCACAGCTATACACCGGATGGCCGGTGTGTTTCTCTGCTCAAAATTCTGCTTACCAACTACTGCATCTACGACTGTTCGTATTGCATCAACCGCCAGTCGAGCGGTGTTCGCCGGGCCCGCTTTACGCCCGATGAAGTAGTGAGTCTCACTCTCGACTTCTACAAGCGAAATTACATAGAAGGGTTGTTCCTCAGCTCGGGAATTATTCGTGGACCCGACTATACTATGGAACAGCTCGTCACCGTGGCGCGCACGCTCCGCCGCGACCACGGATTCGCGGGCTATATCCACCTCAAGGCGATCCCGAACGCCTCACCGGAGCTTCTCGCCGAGGCGGGGCGATGGGCGGATAGACTGAGCATGAATGTGGAGTTGCCGCGCCAGGTGGATCTCGATGCTCTTGCTCCGGACAAGGATCTTGTTCAGATCGGGCGCAGCATGAGATTCATCCGTGACGGGATCGCCGAGGCTGCCGAAGATCGCAAGCGGACGCGAACGCGGACCCTCCCCAATTTCGCCCCCGCAGGTCAGGCCACCCAGATGATCGTCGGCGCCACGGCGGCCACTGACCGCGACATTCTCGCCACCGCTTCTTCGCTCTATTCCGGCGAACGCCTCAAGCGCGTCTACTACTCGGCTTTCAGTCCGATTCCCGATGCCTCTGCAGAGTTGCCGCCGAGCGCTCCACCTCTGCTGCGGGAGCACCGCTTGTATCAGGCAGACTGGTTGATCCGCTTCTACGGGTTCCGCGCAGACGAACTGACGCAGGAGCGTGCTCCTCAGCTCGATCTTGCGATCGATCCCAAGCTGGCGTGGGCACTCGCTAATCGTGCTTTCTTTCCAGTTGATGTGAACTCAGCTCCGCGGGAACTCCTGCTGCGAATTCCGGGAGTTGGCGTGCGGAGCGTTGACCGCATAATTGCGGCTCGCCGCCACCGGCGCGTTCGCTATGACGATCTCATTCGACTGAGAATATCGCGCGAGCGTGCGATGCCTTTTGTCGTCACCGACGATTTTCATCCCGGCGCCAGGGCACACGACAGCATTGACCTGCGCGATCGCCTGATTGGTCAGTCCCAGTTCGATCTCTTTACTCCTGCGCAGTCGGCGCACGCCGGCGAGTTGTGAACGTCGCCGACTGGTCGACGCGCGCGCTTGATGGTGTTCGCCAAAGCATCCCTCCTTCCCTGATGCACTGGGAGGAAAGCGGTCTTTTTGCAACGTACGGATTGCCGTCGGTACAAGAGTCGGATGCAGCCGCGCAGCGTGCTGCCCGATTTCTTGAACGCCCGACAGTTTTTTCCAAGCTTGCCCGCAGCGTCTCGTGCCACAATGACGCTAGCCGCTGGAGCAAACTCTATGCGGCACTATGGCGGATGGTTCATGGAGAGCCGGAACTGCTCACTATCGTCACCGACCCGCTTGTTCATCAACTCGTACAGATGCACCGGAACGTGCGCCGAGCTTCTCACAAGATGAAGGCGTTTGTACGCTTCCGGCTCGTTGAGAGAACTGAGGCGTACGTTGCGTGGTTCGAGCCGGCGCATCACGTAGTGGAGCGTACGGCGCCTTTTTTTGCCCGACGATTTTCTTCCATGCGCTGGTCAATCCTTACTCCTGACCGGTGTGCGCACTGGGACCTCGAACGACTCACATTCACTGAAGGGCTCACGCGCGCGTCTGCGCCTGCGGAGGATGTGCTCGAGGAACTCTGGCGGACTTATTACGCCAGCATTTTCAATCCTGCCCGTCTCAACGGCCGCGCAATGCGTGCCGAAATGCCGATGAAGTATTGGGAGAATCTGCCGGAGGCCCGAATCATCGCGGAGCTTCGTGCAAATGCTCCTGCGCGAGTTCGTGAAATGCTCAAGCAGTCGGATTCTTCGCCAGAACCGCTCCCTGCAGAACTCTCGTGGCAGGGAAAATCCAGCAATTTGATAGGATCAGCACCCGTTCGCGGAGCGGGAATCCGGTTAGTACTCGACGAGCCGGGGAGTGATCCTGTCCATGACCCCGGAGTTTCCGTCGCCATGGAGCGCGAGCGCCGCGTTCTCTCGGGGAGCTGGTGTCGGACGCACGTGAATTCCACTCCGATTGACTTTGGTGTCGCAGGATGGACAGACCCATCGTTGCTGGTCGATGGGATTTTTTATCCTGTGGGGTGCAACACAGCCGAGATGAGACTTCGATACTACGCTTCCCGCTTTCCCATGGTAGAGGTAGACTCGACCTATTATGCGTTACCAACACGTTCAACTGCAGCAGCGTGGGCGGCGCGGACGCCGGATGATTTTACTTTTGACATCAAAGCCCATGCGCTGATGACCGGCCATCCAACCGATGGCCGCCGCTTGCCGGACTGGGTCCGCCGTGTTCTTCCTCGGGCTTCAACCGGAACGCGGCGCGTTTATACGAACGACCTGCCTGCGGAGATTATCGACGAGGTGTGGACGCGCTTCCGTTCGGCTCTCGATCCGCTGCGAACCACGGGAAAACTGGGAGCCATCATGCTTCAGTATCCGCGATGGTTTGAGCCGACCCGACAGTCTGCCGATGCACTGAGACTCGCTCGGGAGCGGCTTGGAGATGATCTGGCAACAGTGGAATTCCGCAACCGCGCATGGATGGAGGGGCGCATAGCTGATCGCACTCTCGGTCTGTTACGCGAGCTTGGCCTATCGTACGTGGTGGTTGATGCGCCGCCGGGAATGCAAAGCAGCATGCCTCCCACAGTTGGGATCACAGATGAACGTCTTGTCGTCTTTCGTCTGCACGGCCGGCGAGTGGAAACATGGGAGGCGAAGAACGATCCGGTGACTGAGCGGTACCGCTACCTCTACGATCGTGACCAGCTCGAGTTCTGGCGGAGTCGCATTTACCGCGCAGCAATGGACGTGGCCCGCGTGCATGTGACGTTCAATAACAATCACAGCAACTACGCGACGACAAACGCCGCGGAAATGGCCTCCCTGTTCGCCGATTAATGCTGAAAGGCCAGTCGTTCAACTGCAACGAACATTACTGTATCCAAAAATATGAAAGAGAATGAGAATCAGTTGACCTCGATGCGATTGCTGTGGGTTGCAAGCGGTGTTCCTCAGTCGACTGGCTCGACTCGAACGGCTGTCCCGTAGCACAATACCTCTGTCACGCCTTTCATCAGCTCGTTGGCGTCATAGCGGATGCCGATCACTGCGTCTGCCCCAGCCGTATGCGCCTGGTACAGCATTGTCTCGAATGCCTGCTTGCGTGTCCGCTCTGCCAGTTCCGTAAAGAGCGAGATATTACCGCCGACCAGAGTCTGGAAGGTGGCGCCGACTGTTCCGAAAACCGATCGAGACCTGACAACAACGCCACGTACCACGCCAAGGTTGTCTACGATCCGAAATCCGGGAACGTCGAAACCGGTCGTTGTCATGTTGGCGGGAATGTCTGCTGCCTGCGAATGAATAATAGAGGGCATGAGTCACGTTTCGCGTAAAAGGTGGGCGGTATTCCAGACTAATGAGTGTCGGGTCGGGCGCTCCAGCTAAAACTGCGGGCGAACCCGGCTTTCCGCGAGCAGCACGCGGCAACCCGCGCGCAAGCTTTCACACTGAACTTGGAGCGGGATTTCGTGAAGCAGCATCCACGAGGTACCGAAGTAAACCGAAGTCTGTTTACTCACCGCAAGCCCGAAAGGCACCTCCGTCTTAGGGTCGGGAATAACCACTCACCTGCGGGCGATCCTCTTGCCGCGTGGAAGAAACCCCTACGCACCTTGCGTGGAATGCCGAGAAGAGTTCGGGGATACCCCGTCTGACTGGAGAGCTCGAGCCGCCGATGTTCAAAGGATGATGCATCACGCCCTCAACAAGGATCATTCAGATGCTATCCTCGAATTCTAAACACGACGATTTCCCGGCGTCGGCGTTCCAACGCCCCGCAATAATTCTGTCGCTTGCAATTGGTGCGCTGCTGTTGAGCGGCATCTACTCGGCCTGTACTCCTGCAGATGCAGCCGTTGCTGGAGCAGCAGTGCCCACACACGTGCTGCCTGATATCGTCGGCGAAGAGAGCGCGTTACTCACCGACGCGCCAGATGTGCCGCCGCCTATCACGCGAACACACGCGACCAAGGTCAAGGTCGACCTCGAGACCATCGAGAAGACAATGCGCCTCGCTGATGGCGTTGATTACACCTTCTGGACATTCGGCGGAAGTGTGCCGGGCCGGTTCATGCGCGTTCGTGAAGGCGACATGGTGGAATTCACACTTCGGAATCACCCGGGCAGCACAGTCCCGCACAACATCGATCTGCATGCGGTGACGGGCCCCGGTGGTGGCGCCGCGGTTTCAATGGCGATGCCGGGCAGCTCGACGACGTTTACGTTCCGCGCTCTGAACCCAGGGCTGTACGTCTACCATTGCGCTGTCTCGCCCGTGCCGATGCACATCGCCAATGGCATGTATGGCCTCATCCTCGTGGAACCCAAGGAAGGCCTGCCGAAGGTTGACCGTGAATTCTACGTGATGCAGAGCGAGTTCTACGCGAAGGCTGGCGCGGCCGGGTCACCATTTACACTCGACATGGAGAAGGGCGCTGCGGAACAGCCCACGTATGTTGTCTTCAACGGTTCAGTTGGTGCACTTACCGGCGATTACGCGCCTCAGGTGAAAGTGAACGAATCCGTCCGGCTCTTTGTGGGCAACGCGGGCCCGAATCTCACCAGCTCATTCCATGTAATCGGCGAGATCTTTGACAACGTGTACGGCGAAGGTGGCACGCTGGTCACGCAACACAACGCGCAGACCACGCTGGTCCCGGCAGGTGGGTCGGCGATAGTGGAGTTCCGCGCCGAGGTGCCTGGTAACCTCATAGTTGTCGATCATGCGATCTTCCGCGCGTTCAACAAGGGCGCGCTGGGAATGATCAAGGTGGCGGGCAAGGAAAACCCTGCGGTATTCTCGCCAGTACCGTAGGGCCGACATGGCCGCCATGTTACCGCAGAACGCCTTCTGTCACGAGCGGTACGAATCGCGGATCCTTTCGCCGCGTTTCGAGATCTGGATCCGGGCCCTATCTATCGCCTTACTTCCGTCTCGCTGAGAACGATCTTGAGGCATTGTCGAGCATCAGTCCAGGAAGACGACCTCGCCATCATCGAGATCATAGTGAGCGCCGACGATTTTCAGGGTTCCTTCACGCAGGGCCTTACCGAACGAAGGCTCCGCGGTACGCAACCTCAGGACGATCCGCCGCACATTCTCACGAACAGCGGCGTCCAGAAGATCTTCCGAGGCACCACTGATACCAGTTCGGGCCTTGAGTACGGCCGGGATGATGGGCTCGATCATCTGACCAATGCTTCCCGGAAAAATCGTGTTGTGCTCAACTACTTCAACTGCCGCTTTTACGGCACCACAGCGCTCGTGCCCGAGCACTACGACAAGCGGAGCTCCCAGTACCAGAGTTCCGTACTCAACACTGCCCAGTGCCACCGTATCGACGGTGTTTCCTGCATTCCGCACTATGAAAAGCTCACCGAGACCGGCGCCAAAGAGAACTTCCGGCGGAACCCGGCTGTCTGAACATCCAACCAGTACTGCGAACGGAGCCTGAACTTTTGCGAGTTCCAGCCTGCGCTTCCCGTCCCCTGTAGCGAGCCTGGCTCTCCCTGCCAGGAAATCTGCGTTCCCCGTTTTAAGGCGTGAGAGTGCCTGATCCGGTGTCAGGCCCGCGAGTGTATGGACCGGCGTGACGGCGTGAGTCTGCGCAGCAGCCAGGCAACCAGTTGCCGATAATCCACCCGCGACTCCGACAGCAGTCACGCCCGCCGCGCGGCAAAAATTGCGACGGCTGATTTGATCTTCTTGCATTCGGAACACTCGGAAAAAGGGGTTCGACAATCGGGCATAGGCACAGCGCGATTGCAATCGATGCAGAGGTCGCGGCAACTGGTCAATGCAACTGTAGACTTAATGTCGCACCCGGTTCACCGAAATGCACCCTCCAACGGGGGTTGAAGATGAACACCTGGCGCCTCTGATGTGTTCGAGAAAAGTGAAGGCATCAAAACCGGGAAACCCGCTGCGCATGTTCCATCTTCGGTTGAACCCGCGAGCTCCTCGTCAGGGATCACTTCGTCATGACGCGAGATCTGGCCTACGGCTCAAAGGATGATTACCGCCTCCTTGGCGATGCGCTTACCAGTCGCGGCATCGTCGCTGTTATCCCGGACTACCGTCATTATCCCGAGACAACCTTTCCCGGGTGGGTCGAGGACGGCGCAGCGGCCGTGCTCTGGACTGTCAGGAACGCTCGCGGGCTCGGAGGCGACGGCACGCAGATCTGGGTCGTTGGACACTCGTCAGGCGCCCACTCGGCCGCATTGCTCGATCTCGATGAGCACTATCTTCGCGATGTCGGCGTTGCCGTTACCGCAGTACGCGGCTATGTGAGTCTCGCCGGGCCAGTCACTACCGAATGGGCTGACGCAGATGTGCAGGCAGCGATGGGACCGCGGGAGAGATGGGCTGCCACGTATCCATCAACTCACGTCGATGGCACCGAACAGCCACTCCTTTTGATTCACGGCAGTGCCGACGATATCGTTTCGCCAGAGAACTCACCACGGCTCGCAGCGCTCATTCGCTCGCGTGGCGGCTGCGCGAGGACTATCGAGTACAAGGGAGTCGGACACGTGGAGCTCGTGCTCGCGCTCGCGATTCCGAGGCTCGCCCTCGCGCCGGCGCTCGACGATGTAGTGAAGTTCATTCATGACAGCCGTTTCGGCTGTCCGTCGAGCTGGGCCTCATCGCCTACTCGCTGACAACCCGCAGCGGTGATATCACGGCACGCATGAAAATCCACTGGTTGGCCCCGGCGCTCCCTATCACCGAGCAGATGCAACCCGCCGCAACAAACGAGCTGGCGATTCGCTCGCGTTCCGTGCGCTCAGAGTCAATGTGCTCAGCGTCGGAGCCTACAATCGTGGGTGCTGAAAGAGTTCGACCTTCCGCTCGACAAGATTGGCGGACACTACAACTACGCCGACACGGGTTGTCCCGGAAACAATCTTCGCAGGTATCTCGAGGATGGCACCTTCAGGCGCATCGTCAGCGCGCGGCTGGGAGACTGAAGTTGGGTGGTGGGCGCCGATGGTGGGTTGCCTGCTCATAGCCATACACCAGCGTGATCAACCGGCCTTCGCCCCACGGACGGCCGTAAAAGCTCATGCCAGCGGGCAGAGTATTTCCACGAGTGTATCCCATCGGTACCGTGATAGCCGGAAAACCGGTGAGCGGAGAAAAGAGCTGGCTGTTGTCGCCGGCCGGAGTGTTGAGATCGCCGATGAGCCGCGGAGGATTGCTCCACGTGGGATAGACGAGCGCGTCGAGCTTGAGCGAATCCATCAATGCGATGACGGCAATACGCAGCCGGTTGGCCACCGCCGCACGATTGATGCACGCCTGATTTGAATCTGGCGCAGGCGATGAATCCTTCGCCGCGTTGATCAGCCGCAGTTCAACCGACGGATGAAATGCGCGGCTCTTCAAAATCTCGTCAACGGTTTTTACTGGCGCGCCTTCGCCGCGTTCTCTAAAGTAACGCTCGAGGTCGTACCTGAACCGGGTGCATCCGCCTCCATTACGAAGGATCGCCTGAAGCGAATCAATTCCGGCAGGGTCAACGATCGTTGCCCCCGCTTTCGCCATGTCATTGAGCGCTGTCTTGAACACGGCGACGACTTCGCTGTCGGTGGTGGGTGTTTCGTATGCCTGACGCAGCACGCCAATTCGCGCGCCTTTCAGGCCACCAGGAGTGAGAAACTTTCGGTAATCCTTCTCTCGATGCTTGCGAGCCAGGGCAGTGGGAGGATCATCGGGGTCTTCGCCCGCCACGACGTTGAATATTTCGACCGCATCGGTGACAGTGCGCGTCATCGGGCCCGCGATGTCGGCCGCAAAGTTCAGCGGCACCACACCCGCTCGCGAGGTGAGGCCCATCGTCGATCGAATGCCGACGAGCGCATTGTGCGACGATGGCCCGCGAATCGAGTTGCCAGTGTCGGTACCAAGTCCGCCGAGTCCTTCGTTGGCGGCAACGGCGGCGGCGGTGCCTCCGCTGGAACCGGCGGTTACACGGTTGAGCGCGTATGGGTTTCTCGTATATCCGGGCAGAATCGAGCTCACCGTTTCCATCGGCGTAAACGCCCACTCGGCCAGGTTCGACTTGGCGAGAACGATGGCACCTGCTGCGCGAATCTTCGCGACCATCGTGGCGTCGCGCTTCGGTATCCATCCCTTGAGCGATAACGAGCCGGCAGTGGTCTGAAGATCTTTCGTTTCGAAGTTGTCCTTCACGATCATCGGGACGCAGTGGAGCGGGCCGATCAGTCCTTCCTTTGCGAATCGCCTGTCGAGTGAGTCGGCAATGGCCAGCGCGTTTGGATTGAGCGTGATGATGGCGTTGATGGCCGGCCCCTGCTTGTCGAATGATTCGATGCGCGCGACGTATCGCTTAACCAGCGCGTGGCAGGTGAGAGTCCGGGCCCTGAACGCAGCATGAACTCCCGCAATGGTGGCTTCTTCGATCCTGAATGCCGGAGTTTGCTGAGCAAAGAGCGGGACAGCCAGGATGATTGACGCCGTTATAATGGGTAGGCGAATCGATGTCCGCATCGTCACCGCGGCGCGTACTGATCGATTACCTGACTGAGCGCGCGGCTGCACACCGCGGGCGTCGGCCTGTGGATGAACTGATCTGATGGATCGATTCGCGTTCGCCACACCTCGACAAGACGATTTGCCTTGTCACGCTTGGTGCCGAAGCCGGTGGGATCGAGATTGCCTTTGGCGTTGCCAGACCATGAGAGCGGTTCGACGACCACCTTGTCGACACTGAAGACCTCGAGGCCCTTGCCGCCGGTGTGATTGAAGTCGCGGCGCCAGGTCGGCGGCGGCGGTGCGATTGACGCGGACCCAGCACCGAGCAGAACGGTCGCGGCGAAGAACTGTTTCATATGACGATCCGGGAAAGGGCAGACGGCAGTGAATTTAGCTTGACGTCGTTGTTGTTGGTTGCGAGAGGCCGCTCGGGGCGCCGGAGGTAAATAGCTCAACGCTCTCGACAGCCGACGTCCCGTGGGGGGCCGAGCTCGACCAGGACGCATCGCGTACCAGGTTCGATGTGTTCACCTTTGAAAACGGCGGGGCTTCGCCTGCTTTGGCGGTTAGCAGCACTAGCTGACCGCCCGTTAGCGAGCTGATAGCTCATTTGGCTGGCCTAGTCTATAAATGGCGCTTCGAATTCTTGCGCTAATGACTGACGAGCTAGTTTTGCCAACATCTAACAGCACGGGTTTCAGCAGCTCGCACAGTTTTCGGCACGCGTTACCGGCTTTACGAAACCAGAATGCCGTCGCTTTTCCCAGATTGCTATCTTCGCGGTTGATACCGCATTGCGACTGCCCCGGAGTGGTATTCAAGCTGGCTCACCAGCCTCAGGTCTACATGCTTTGACAGGCCTTCGAACAAAGTCGGCCCATGTCCCACCAGGCGGGGATGCACGACAAACTCGTACTCATCGATCAATCCCAGCTCGGCCAATGCCAGCGGGAGTTTCACTCCCCCGACTAGCAATCCCGTGCCCGACTCCTCCTTCAGCTGCTGAATGGCCGTCCCCAGATCCCCACGCACGAGCTCCGCGTTCCAATCGACACGGTCAAGAGTGCTCGACACGACGTATTTCTTCTTCGCGTCGATCACGCGGGCGAATGGTTCCATCCATGGTTCCATCCACTCGGGCGTCGCTCCGTCCGGTGCCATCCGCCACGCTGCCTCCATCATCTGGTAGGTAACTCGACCGAAGACGAGGGCATCGGCCCGCTCGATGTTTTCGGCCGCGCGACGATGCAACTCTTCATCGGCAATGCCTACCCGATGATCGGTACACCCGTCGAGCGTGAGGTTGATGGAATATCGAAGCGGCCGCATTTGCATAAAGTACGCTCGAAAGTGGACGGGGCAAAACGCCCCTGCCCTGCGGCTCCTGGACACTCGTGCGAGAAATAAGCTTGCGTTACAATCGATACTTAGGTATTTACCAAAGTATGCCACATCCGTGGAGTTCGTCGAGTAGTCAATAACCTGAGCAAATTCGAGATGTCGGAAATGGTCCAATCCGCAGCCGCTGACACAATTTTTCACGCGTTGTCAAATCCGACCCGTCGGAAAGTCATCGAGAGGCTGTCTGCGGGACCGGCCACCGTCAGCGAACTGGCGGCGCCGTTCGACATGCAGCTCCCGTCATTCGTCCAGCACCTCACGGTGCTGGAACAGAGCCGACTTGTGAGCTCGAAAAAACGCGGGCGAGTGCGAACCTATGAGATCTCACACGAACGGTTGAAGGTCGTTGAAGACTGGCTGTCCGCGCGGCGCGAGCAGTGGGAAGCTCGACTGGACCAGTTCGACAAGCACGTCAAACAACTCAAGGAGAAGGAATCCAGATCATGAACAAGCATTTCGCCTTCGATCCGAAACTCGATTTTGCTATCGAACGGTTCATTGACGCTCCGGTGCGGCTCGTCTGGGAAGCGTTGACGAAACCGGAGCATCTCAAGGAATGGTACATGCCCAGGGCCTGGGGGCGTGTGGCGCGAGCCGAAATGGACGTGCGGCCGGGCGGCATTTTCAGCATCGACATTGCAACTGAAGACGGCCAGGAGTCTCCCAACCTCGGTTGTTTCCTGGAAGTAATTCCAATGGAGCGACTGGTGTGGACCTCGATGCTGTTCCCTGGATATCGCCCAGCCGTCTTTGACGACATTCCGATCACGGCGGTCGTGACGATGGAAACTGTCGGAACCGGCACTCGCTACGTCTTCACGGCGCTGCACAGGGATGCAGCGGACCTCGAGACGAACAGGGAATCTGGTTTTTACCAGGGTACCGGAATCGCAATCGATCAGCTCGTAGAACATGTGAGCGCGATGCGCCCGTCGCCAGGCGAATGACCCGCGTCACTCTTGTCGCAAGTGAGGGCGGCGAAACGCGTTCGAGTGAACCAAACCTTTAGTCGGCTGCGCCTATTACCTGCTTCTTGAACTTCCTACCTCGGAACTGACCGCACATAGCGCAAGTGTGTGGCAGCTGGCCCATTCAGTACATCGTCGATGCGAAATTCGGGGCCGGGCTCGCTCAGGTTCTCGAAGAGGCGCCGCCCGCCACCGAACAACAAAGGTGCCAGGGCGATTTCCAACTCGTCGACGACACCCATGTTCAGGTACTGCTGAATAACATCGGCGCCACCGGCGATCCGAATATCCTGCGCGCCTGCGGATTCCCGTGCAAGCTCGAGCGCACGTTCCAGCCCGTCATTAACGAAGTAAAAAGTCGTTCCGCCCGGGCGCGGCCAGGGTTCACGTTTCTCATGTGTAAGGACGTACACAGGTTTTCGAAACGGAGCTACCTCTGGCCAGGAACGCTCGCCCTGCTCGAACATCCGCTTACCCATGATGTTCGCGCCAATCCGCTCGGTGGTGCTGCGAACAAGATCATTGACCGCGCCTGTCTCTCCCCCTGGCCCGAAATTGAGACGGTCTCGGAAATACTCCTGACTCATGAGCCAGCTCATCAGCCCGCCCCACTTCGCGCCCCAGCTCTTGTACTGCGGATTGTCCCAGTGATCCAGCGTCATTCCTTCCGGTGCCATGTAACCGTCGAGACTAAGTCCAATACTGACGAATACGCTGCTCATGATGCTCCCAATCGTTTGTTCGAAGGTCAGCCCCAAGAGGGGGAAGTGTGGGAAGTTGCGGACTGCTGCCACTTTCGTTCGGCACGGCAGTCTCTCCAGATGCGTCCGCCGGACCAACGCGGGCTTGGCCCGCCACTGTGGCCGCGTGCACGATTTCGCGGCGTTCGAATGGCCGCCGCGACGAATCCATCGTGAGGACATCCGCCCGGTCCAACTGATGCGCGAACCCAGTCGGACGACCGCCCCGACCCTGATATTCGTCAGGCAATGAAATTGGTCTAGAAAGTAGCGAGCAACAATAACGTCGAGCACCGCCCGATTCCATAGTCCGTAAACTCTTTCATTCCCCCGCGGGACACGAAGATGCGATCTGCATTTCTGTTGTTGGCGGCGATAGCAGGGGCTGCTCCCGCAAACGGCCAGGATTCGCTGAAGACTCTCGAGGGGTCAGCCGCGGTCGGAGGACCAGGGACACCCCGCTACTCCAGCACGCAATCTCCCAGCCGACCCCATGCCTGGATCATATGGGCGGTCACCTTGATTAGAGAAACTCCAGGATCCTCAGGGCCATTTTCGAACCACTGTTCCAATGACTTGTGCCAAAATTCCTTTTTCAGGCCGTCGTCGGTGACGACGGTCCCTGTTCCCCAAACCGAAATAAAGCTTGGACCGTTGTTATCAGCAAAAGTCAGCTGCACTCGTTCGTCCTTTGCTAATTCCGCGATCTTTGTCGAGCTCGAAGCCGCAAAGAACCAGTTGTCCCCATCGTATTCGACTTCACCGTTGTTGGACATTGGGCGGGTATTGATGCCGTGTTCTCCAACCGTTTGCATCATGCAGAAATCGATCTTCCGCATTGCCTCGGCGACGGCAGCGAACTCTTTCGTCTTCTTCATTGTATTGGCGGGTTGAGATTTTGCAGGCGTCCCATTGACGGGCAGCTGTTACCCTATGCAGAACCCAGGCCCGGGAGACAGCGGCTGGTGGTCATCTCCCGTCGATTGTGCCCTCACTGGATGCCGTCGTGGAGCGCCATTCTCGCTCTCGATTTTCAGCACCCGCCTAAAGCTTGCGTGCTGGAACTCGATGGCCGCGGATGATCGTGCGCGACGCAAAGACTGGAGTTGGCGATTGTCGTCCCGCTTGCTGTACGGGTTGTCGGCGGACAGCGGGACCTGCTGCATGGGTTAGCGCTTTAAACCAGACAACGGATTGTGCACTGACAATCCCAGATCGAAAGTCATGTAATTCGCTTTCTGCTCCCGCTCGGTAGCTGTGTTTGTCACGCCCGGAATCTGGTATTTGAAATTCTGCCCTACATACCGCGCCTGCGGGTAGAGACTGATGATGCCAAGAAGCGGAATATCGAAGCCGCCTGCGACCTCATATCCAGGATTGCGATCGGTGCTGAATTCCGTCGATCCTCTTGCTCCCTGAAGCTCGTTGAACGTGACGCCCCCTTTCACCCATGGGCGCACCATTCTCGAGCCTGGAAGGTTGAGACGCACACCGGCCGCGATGCCCTGAAGTCTGTAGGCACCGTCAGCGTTGCAGTTGTCGCTTTGGCAGTCGAAGTTGATGTGATCGAATCCGGCGTAAATGCCGATCGGGCCGAGCGCCAATCCAGCATCGAGCCCATAGCCGAATCCCGACTTCGCCGCATCAAGTGTAGTCTGACTCACGGTGCCGGTGTTATCGCCAAATGCGCCAGTTGGGATTCCCGCGCCGCCTCGCAGTCCGAGATAGATCCCTTGTGCACTGGCCGGCGCTGCCACGGAGAAGGCTGAAATGACTGCAAGAACGCTTAGCGGCCATCGTTTGATTCCTTTCATTCTGCTTCTCCTCGTTGTCAGGGTTTCGATTCGGCCTACTCAGTTAAGTCGTCGTGATCGGATAGGTATCCGGCGCCTGGATCAGCTCAAGCCGCGAATCGTTGGCGATCAACTCCCGACCACCGCGGTGACAGGAAAGAAGCACCACCTCTCCTGCCACCGCTTATGAGCTAGAGCTTGACGAGCTCCACGCGCCGGTTGTTCGCGCGGGCCTCGGGCGTGGCGTTCGGCTCCAGTGGCTTCGTTTCACCAAAGCCTTTCGCATCGAGCCTTCCCCCGGTGACATGATACTGTGAAACGAGGGCCGCCTTCACCGCCGCCGCGCGCTTCTCACTGAGAGCTTTGTTGGCGCCGGGATTTCCGACATTGTCCGTGTGACCCTCGATTCGAATCCGCAGCTCCGGATGTTGCTCGATCATGGCCGCGATCATCTTTAGAGTCGGGGCCGATTCAGGCTTCAGCTTGTCACTGCCTGTATCGAAGATTAATCCCTGAGTTGCGACGTGTCCGTTCGCTGCCAGATCATCGTAAAGCGACTTGCGGATCTCGGCGACTCGAATGCGTGAGATGTAAGCGGGATTCTGATCTGAGCGCGCATCGATGACCAGCTGCAGCACTTTCGATCTTTCGAAATTCGCATTCGGCACGTTTGCCAGTCGCTTTTCGTCGAGATAGACCTTGATGTACCTGCCATCGCCGAGAATTCGCACCTGCGCCGGCTTGCCGGCGTATCGCAGTCGGTTTGCCTCTGCGTTCGCCATCTTCACTTCCCCGCCCCCACCTCCCATCAGCGCAGCGCCGTCGCTGCCCCAGCTCACAATGGAGGTTTTCGCATCGTCAACACGTCCCGCGCTGCCTCGAAGATAGAACGCTGCTCCGGCGAGTGACGGCCGGTTTATTACGTCGAATTCAATAGTGAATCTCTGCGGCAGAGCCTCGGGAAGTGAAATAATGAACTTGCTATAGCTCGTTGCGCGCATCACGCGTTTTCCACCGAGCTCGGCAACTTCCATATTGCCTTCCTTGAACTCCAGTCGCTCCGGGAAGTTGCCTACCTGAGTATCGGTGAAGTCAGCGTAGTAGATCACTCGCTCACCCGGAACAAAGTCGTAATTCACCCAGAGCGCAGCGGTCGGCACCGGATTTGAGGGAGCCATTGCGGTGGTTCCGGTTGCAACCGCCCCGCCAGTTGCCAATCCCATCGCCTGCAGCATCTGAATAGCCTGTGCAGCTTCAGCTGCTGATGATGTGGAAGGACGAGGCGTTTTCATCATCTTCGATAGTGCAGCAGCAGAGACTGCGTTCGACATCCCGTTTTGCTGCATCAGCTTCATGGCTGCGGATTGAGCTGCAGAATTCGACAGTCCGGTGGATCCCGATGTCATCAGGATCTGGAGCGCAGCTGCCTGCGCCGCAGAATTGGAGAGACCGGTTACACCTCCCATTGTACTCAGAGCGCCGGTCGCCGCCGCGCCAGCAACTCCACCTTCCGCGGCGAGTGCCGCGGCGGCATTTCCCGCGAGACCACCGGCAGCCAACGCGGCCGCCGCTTTTCCGTCGCCTGATATCAGGCTTCCGATCACTCCGCTGTTTGCGCATGGCCCCGTACCGGTCGCTGCGGAAACAGCGCCAAGAGGAACGGCAGTGCACGCAACGTTTTTCGCGGCACCCTGAACGGCCTTGTTGTCTTTTAAAGCCTTTGCCTTGTCCTTGAGCCCGCCAAATCTGCCTTTCTTCTTCGGCGTCGAGTCTGGAGCTGCCGAGTCGGCGGCGGGAGTTGTTGCCTGCGCTACAAGTGACTTGCTGTCAGCGAGAGCTACGGTGGCGACAAGGAGCATCGTCATCGACGTGAATCGTGCATACGCCATGAGGACTCCGGAGGGTTGAGCTGGAGCCAAATCATCGCTCAGACTTGAGAATACTGCAAGGGATAGATGAGTGTTTACTTACGAATACGGCTGCTCTCCGCTCGCCCGTTGACAATGAACAACCACCAAGACACGCAGCGCGGCACTCATCCCGTGAGAGCAGGCGCTCTTCATCAAAGGAAGAAGGGTCAGGTCGGAAATGAGCTTACGCACCAACACCCTTGCGACGTCGCGGACCCGTCGCGTACTCGCAACGCTTGCAATCACGTTCTCTCGGCGGTTTGATAAATTCGCGGGTAAAAATCGGCGATGTCAGCTACAGCGAGGTACTTGAGGCGGGCCGGTACCGCTCTGTGGCGTAGCCGCGAGGCCACGGCGTAAGGGAAGCGCGCTGGCTCAGGGTCCGGAGGGATAGCTGTAGTCGATCGGCGTCTGCCACACGCCGGCGATTCGCGTCCACAGTCGTACATAAATTGTGCTGCCGTTCTGTGGCAGTCCGGTGACCGCCTTGCTGAGACCGTTGACTAGCCCTGCGGAAAATGTGCCCGACCCTCGCGAGGGGCCGACGTCGAGCCAGTACCCGTCGGCACCGGTAGCGGCTGTCCAATTAAAGGTCGCCGACCCCCCGGACAGGCTCGACCCGGGCGCGGGCGTGACCATCACTGCGGCCGCCGAAGAGGCGGCAGTAAACGTGTAGTCGATCGGCGTCTGCCACACGCCGGCGATTCTGGTCCACAGCCGGACATAAACTGGACTGCCGTCCTGTGGCAGTCCGGTGACCGCCTTGCTGAGACCGTTGACGAACCCGGCGGCAAATGTACCCGACCCTACCGTAGGGCCGACGTCGAGCCAGTACCCGTCGGCACCTGTGGTGGCTGTCCAACTAAAAGTTGCAGAGCCTCCCGACGACAGGGTGGAACCAGGGGTGGGTGCGACCAGCACTGTCTTGGTTCCGCCCGGAGGAACAACCGTTCGGCCCGTAGGGGCAATGGGCCGCGCGATTGGCGCGGTGGCAGGAGGCTGGATCCGCGATGCTGGAGTGGCCGAGCTAGCGGGCGGCGCGCCGCTCGCAACGCTACCGCCGGCTAGGCACGCAGGTGGATTAACAGTATTCTCCCGCTTGCCCAATACGAAGGTCGTCGTTCGTTGAAACGCCACGCCGGGCACGCGCGCGTTCGCCGCGAGGCCCTGCGCCGGATACCTCGCCGTGGCCGTTCCAACCATCCCAGCGGCGCCGCCCTGACAGCCGCAGACCACATAGTGGTAGGCATCGACCTGCTGGCCCGCCACAAAGTCGCCGCTCGCTGACATGTCGAAGTCGGCCATTGTGATGCGATTGCCGGTGGGGCTGCGAGGGACGTCTCCGCCTGGTGGAGGATTGAAAATATTCATCGTTACAGCCATGCAGAGCCCGACACCGAGCGGAGTCGGCAGGGGGTTGATCGTCACCAACCACGGATCCGCGGTGGTTACCTGCGCCACAGATTTTTCTGGACTGATCAATGCTGCCGCGGCAAACAGAACGAACGCTCTCAACCAAATTCGCGTAATGCTCATCTCGGCATCTCGATTAGAGGTGGACGCTCTGTTCCAGGCGCTCCGTCGCGGGCCACGGTGCGTCTCCAAGGCAAACGTAAACGCTTCGCAGTCACGACCGTTTCCACGACGCGGTCTTGCTCGAGCCCGGCGCCGGACCGACCGGACGGCTGGATCGCAATCGCGACCAATATGCAGGCGACCGGGACGAATCCCAAGCATTTTCTCGGATGAGTTGTGGTCTGCAGCCTGCGCCAACTGTCGGGGCAGTAGGGCCATGCAGTGGATCATGTCACGACTTCCCCCACCTGCCAATGCGGATTCGACAGAGAGACGGGGGATTGCCCCACATGCCGTGAGGCCTTCCCCGAGCAACAATCCGGCGGACTCCGACAGAGATGCTCGGCAGAAAGAGCGATTCTCAGTGTACCACCTCAAATCAACGGAGCCCACTGCAATGACCAGCAAGACTGCCTTTGCGATCAACTTCCGCCGCCTGTTTCCGACGGTTATTGTCGCTGGAATCGCGGTCGCCGTCAGGCTGCGTTGGCATCCAGCCGCTCCGGCAACGCCGTCGGTGCCTACGCGTCGAGCATCGAGCTCCGCGTCCCTTCCGACAAGATCGTCGGTGAGGAAATAGCCGTGTTGACCGACGCTCCCAACGTTCCCGCGGCGATCACGCGCAGTCACAGACGAGGGTCATCGTCAACCTCGAGATGTCCGAGAAGACGATGCAGCTAGCAGACGGAGTCGAATACATAATGTGGACGTTCGGCGGCTCGGTTCCCGGCAAGTTCATCCGCGTTCGGGAGGGCGACCTCGTCGAGGTCCGTCTCACGAATCACTCGAGCCCAAAGGCAACCGGGTGGTCGTCACCGGCTACGGCGCACTCGAACACCGGGTGTTGCTGTTGAACTTCGATGCCGCCACCGGAGCGCTCTCCGTCGATCAGCGGTTTCGCGAAGAAGGCGCGGGGGCAGCGGGGCTCCGGATCGATGGCGCTCCGCACGGGGCCGTGTTTAGCAGGGCCCGAATGGCAGATCGGAATTAACGCGGGCGATTGCACAGAAAGCCGCCCATCCGCAACAGCTCAATGCAGCTGCTGCCTGCGAATGGAGGATGCAATACACGAGTCACGCTCGCTTTGAAAGGTTGTTTACCTCATTGCTGAAGCCGAGCGGCCAGCATTGTCACATCGTCATGCGGATCCGAGTGCCGCCCGAAAGTCTCCAGGGCGTCGAGCACCGCGCGCACCAGCTCCGAGGGGGGACCGCTGCGCTGGGCCCGCACCACCTCGCGGAGACGCTCCGCGCCGTAGACCTCACCGGTCGGGCTGTGGGCCTCCACCAAGCCATCGGTAAAGGCGAAAAGCGAGTGACCGCTCTCGAGTGTGCGCGTCACAGCGGTGAAATGCGAATCGGCGAGCATCCCCAGCGCCGGCCCGGTCGGCCGCAGCTCCTCAATACTCCCATCGGGCGCAATGATCAGCGCGGGCTCATGGCCGGCATTCACATAGACCAGCTCACCCGAGTACGGTTCGAGGGAAGCGAGGAACACCGTTGCGAACATGTTCGTCCGCCCGTGCAGCCGCGCGATATAGTCGTTGGTAAAGCCGGCAACACGCGTCAGTAGATCAGCCGGCGAGGCCGACTGTATCGCCTGCATCACCATCGTGTGGCGGCCGCCGATCATCTGAATCGCGCCGCCACCCACGGGGTCGGCTGAAGCGCGGATCAGGCTCCGGAACAGCGCCATGAACAGCGCCGCGCCAACTCCCTTGTCGCACACGTCCCCGACCACGAGGATCACCTCGCCCGACGAAAGCAGGAAGCAATCGTAGAAGTCACCTGACACGTCTTTCGCAGGGCGAAGCGCGGCCTCGAGTTCCACGCCCCCCACGTCCGGGAGGAACTCGGGCAGGAAATCACGCTGGATCGTACGTGCTACTGACATCTCGCGCCGCAAATTGTGACCATCCTGGACGCGCCGTCTGTCCAGAGCGGCGTTGATGCGCGCGCGCAGCACTGCCGGGCCGAATACACCCGGCAGGTAATCATCAGCGCCGCATTCAAGACAGCGCTCGATGACTTCCATGTCGTCCAGCCGGGTGCACACGAGCACCGGCAGGCTTGCGAGCTGCTCGTCGCCACGCAGCGTTTTAATGAACGCTTCGCCCGCGGCGCCCGAAGCGTCAATGTCCACAAGCACGAACTCGAAGCGTGCGGAGCGCAGCTTTGAGAGCGCGCTCACGGGTTCGACCTCCGAGATGACAACATATCCTTCGTCGATCAGCCGCTCCAGCAGCGCTGCGGCATCCCGATAGCTACTGCCTACCAGGAGGACTCGCGGGGGAATTCGCAGTGTCGTCGCCGTGGCCTGGTTCTCCCGGACCTCAGTCATCGCTGCGACCCGTCGAGAAGAGTGAGTTGCCACAGGTCCTGCGTGCTCGTGTGCACGAAGGGCTTGAGCGCACGCATGCCGCTTCTGCCGATGCTTCGCTCGAGATAGCGCACCTCCTCGAGCTTGGCCGGAAGAGATGGATCGGGGTCGGCTTCGAAGCCAGCCTCGCGCATGAGCAGGATCCCCTTGGCCTTGATGCCAAGCTCGGCGCGCAGTCGCAGCATGCACATCATGTCAACGATCACCTCAGGCGGGAAGCTCGACCGCAGCCCCTTCAGGTAAAGACCCACTGGCGTGTCCGATACCTCGCCCGCGCGCATCACGCGAAGCAGCTCCTGATCAGTGTCGAAGCCCGTGCCGAGCCAGCTCCTCGTCTCCCGCTCGCTCTGCTTGAAAAGAAACATCACTACGTAGGGGAACACCAGCACGATGAGCGCCGTCGCCAGCAATGGCGCGACCAGAAATTGATTGTATAACGAGTGGAGGACCACAGCGACTGCCAGCCCGGGAAGCACCAGCACCGGCCGGAACACAGGAGCACGATCCTGGAGTCTGCGCGTTATCATCGCGAAGATGGCAGTGGTACCGCTATGCATCAACGCCGTACCGAATCCGCGAATGATCCAGGTCCAGATCGTCGGATTGGGGTGAAGCTGCAGCGAGTAGAGGTTCTCGATGAATGCAAATCCTGTCCCCACTGCGAAGCCGTAGGTCGCCGCATCAACGACAAAGCCCACCTTGCTGCGCTGCAACAGCCAGACGATGTACATCGACTTCAGCAGTTCCTCGAGGACGGGAGCGACCAATATTGTGTAGCTGGCCATGTCCAGCGTGAGCGCCGGCTGTAGCGAGACGTTGATGGCGAAGCCTACACCGCCGGCGGCCGCCCCCGCCGCGACCGCGACCAGGATCGACCGGAGCGGGATCAGCTTGTAGCTGTCGAGCAACACCAACGCGCCGAGGAAGAAGAAAACCGGTAGGACGCTGACAGCAACGGCGATTGACATGTTCACATCAACTTGAAAGAGATCATTCCCGCGGTGCTGCGCCGAATCCCCTGGCCAGCCACCGTCGCAAGCCCAACGGAGAAGGTGGACTCGAGGCTGGAGAGCGTGATCATTCTGAGGTCAGCCTGAGCGCCCAGGCTCACGAAGCTGCGCCTTGTGGCGGCATCGTCGAAATCGGTGATGAGGCCACTCGCGAATGCCGACAGCCCGGCCCAGCGGAGGTAGGCACTGGGAACTCCGACCTTGCGAAAGCGCAGTGGCGGCGACGTCCACTCCACCTGTGCTTTGCCGTACGTGGCACCACCAACCTGATTGATGGCGAGGCCGGGAAAGCTCTCCGTATTCCTGAACTGCTTGATCCCGCGATAGTCCACCCAGTTGTTGCCGAAGCCACCAAAATATGACCGCGCGAACGGATCGTTCCGGTTTCCTCCCAAAGAGGTGCCAGCAGCAGCGCGGAGCCAGATGGACGAGTGATCGAGCGGCAACAGAAATCCCTGGGCCCCGTCGACGCTCAGGCGCGGATAAAGCGAGCTGCCGGCGTAATTGCTGCGCACGGCCGCTCCCCAGGTTTTTCCGAGCTCATCCTCAGTCGCGCCAAGCGACCGCCGGAGGGACTTGTAAACGAGGTCGCCCGAGAGCGTGGCGAGCCGGTCGAAAGACGACGCGACGTCCTGGAACTCGGGCACTGTCGCGAGGTTCCCATAGCCGGCGGCGCGGAGCGTGTAATTAAGGCTTGTCGGGCCGTCAAGCAAAAGATTGCGCTGGTACTGCGCGGCCAGCGAGTAGCCCCGGCGGCTCACCCTCGTCGGACCGAACAGGTCGTAGAAGTCGGCGCGGTTGAGCGTGCCGGAGACATTCCAGTTCCAATAGCGGAAAACCGCGCGCAGGTGCAGACGCTCGCTCGCATCCAGCTCTTGCGTTGGAGAGTACGACGCCGTGACATCGAGCCCAGTGGCGCCGATCCTGTCAGAGAAGTTGGCGCGCACGCCGCCGGCAATGCCGCGGTTGCCGTCGACATCCTGGTAGCCCTCCACGACTGGGTAAGCGTTGTCGAGCTTGAAGTTGCGGAAGGTGCTGTACTCGCCCGTCGCCGCCGCCAGCGCGTCGCGATTCACACCGCCTGCCGATTTAGGCATCCATTCCTGCACCTCCTTCCTCTCTTCGGCGATCTCGTTGCCGAGGAAACGAATTGCGCTCACGCTGTCGGGCACAGAGTTCGGAATCATCGCCGGCACGAAGCCCTGACGGGAGTACTGGAAGGCGACAAGTGAATCACCGGGGAGCGGAATCGGCTTGAAAAGACCGGTCTCCGCGTTGCTCAGGGGCTGCATCCGTCCGCGCGTCAGGTCGTAGCGATAAATATTGGACACGCCCGAATAGTACGAGGAGCCGTACAGGAAGCGGCCGTCGGGGGAGAATACGAAGTTGGACGGTGACCAGTCGCCAAAATTGTAGAGGACCTCGGGGGTCGCGTCACCATCTAGAAGGCTGGCGACCTGCATGCGCACAAGCCGTTGTTCTCCGCCGATCTCCGACATCGAGGCGATGAGCGCCGAGCCGTCACGCGAGACGTCGAGATCGAAGAGGTCGCGTCCGTACGTCAGGGTTTGTACCTGGTTCCACTCGGTGTACGGATACGGGATGCGGACGAGCGTAGAGAATCCGTTGTCGTGCCGCACACCCCAGAGCGAACTGTCGGCCCGGTTGAAGGCCAGGTCTCCGATGCGAGCTTCGTGGATAAGTACACGCGTGCGGCCGGTTGCAAGGTCCAGCGCCAGCAGGTTTCTCCAGTCGGCGTTGTTTGTAGTGAAGAACAGGGTCCGCGATGATGGGTCGAAGACCAGCGACGTCACCGACAGCCCGGATGCGCCCGGAATGTCCATGATCCGGGTAAAGCGCCCACTGGCGATTTCGATCGACGCGATGTGGGCTTCCTGTCCTGGATAGCGAACGGCTACGATGATGCTCGCCGTCGCCGAATCGTACCATGCTCGCGACACCGAGCCGAGCACCCTGCCCGTCAGCGGGCGTGCTCCAGTGGTGGGGTGGCGACGAATGGCTGCCAGGTTCTGGCGCTGCCAGTCGTGTTCCCACTCGATCCACCGCGACCACTCCTCCTCGAGCGAACGACCGAACACCCTCCGGAAATCCGAAGCGAAGTACCGCTTGCTCCCCTCGGTCCGATTGAACCATGACAGCATGCGCTCGTTGCCGTACCGGAGCGCCAGGTAGCTGATGAAACGCGTGCCGTACAGGTAGGAGTTGACGCCCACCTGAAAGTCGATTGTGGTGCCCTCCGATTCGAGTCCGACGACATCGTACAGCCTCACGCTGTCGCGGACGAGAGTCCGGAACACCATCTCGTCGTACGGCCCGATCGCGCGACCGAGTCCACCATTCATCCAGGTTTCCAGGTATGTAGCAATCCCCTCCAGATACCACCGCGGCGCATACCACCGCGGAACGGTGAGGTAGCTGAACGCAACGGTAAGAGGCACCTCGGCGTTCTGATTGACCTTGCCGAGAAAGAGCGAACGGAAGAATCGGTCGGACGCGGTAGTCTTGTCGGTGGTGAAGATGTGCGCGAGCTCGTGGTTCATCGAGGACGCCATTCGCTCGGGAGCAGGCGCCGACTCGTAGTCGTGGCTGTAGGGCGCAATGCCGATGGTGACGTGATTTTCCGGGAGCGGCCGCGCGCCGGCGTTTCCGTAATGCCAGAGATCGTGCATGAGCACGTTGGTTCGATCGCGAGGAACATAGTTGAAGAGCCCCTCATGGAAGCGCAGCGCTTTCTCGAAGCTCGCGACCACTTGAGGGACCAGATACTGCTCAGACGGTGATGCGTAAATCAGGCGCATCGCCGGCGTCTCAAGAGCCTGGAACTGCGCGCCGAGGCTGCGCGGCGCGGCCGCAGCGCTGAGCGCGGCAACAAGCAAAACCGCCAGAACACGGCGGCCGTGGGATTCGAAGAGGAAATGGCGCATCACGAAGTGATACGAAACTACACGTCGGCCCCAAGCCGCCGAAAGAGGCAGCCGGGGCCGACGAGGAGTATTTACTTCGAAATTACGCGGGAGCGCGGGTTAACCCGCGCCACGGTTACATCTGCATGCGCATCGCCTGACTGAGGAACGCCTCGGAAAGCGACTGGCTGCGTGAGATCGCGCGGAACGTATCGCTCGACTGTAGATGACGGTACGCATCGTTCGCAAATACCGCTCTGAACGCGTCGTTCGCCAATACCGTGCGGAACGCCGCGTTTGCAAATACAGCGCGGAAGGCGTCACTCGCCTGCACCATGCGGAAGGCGTCGTTCGCCTGCGCCATGCGGTTCGCTTCTGTCGCATTTGACATACGGTTCGCTTCGGTAGCCGCCGCCACACGGCTCGCCTCTGTCGCATTTAACATGCGGCTCGCCTCTGTCGCATTTACCTTGCGGTTCGCCTCTGTCGCCGCCGCCATGCGGTTCGCTTCTGTCGCCAACGCCATACGGTTCGCCTCTGTCGCATTTGACATGCGGCTCGCTTCTGTCGCCAACGCCATACGGTTCGCTTCTGTCGCATTTACCTTGCGGTTCGCCTCTGTCGCCGCCGCCATGCGGTTCGCTTCCGTCGCTTCTACCTTGCGGAAGGCGTCGCTCGCCAACGCCTTGCGGAAGGCGGCGCTCGACATCAACTGCTGGAATGCCTCGCTGGCCTGCAGCTCCCTGAACGCGTCGTTGCGCATTGCCTCACGGAACGCATCGCTCTTGACGAGACGCAGGACCTGGTCGTTCTGGAACAGAGCGTGGATCTCGGGATTCGAGAGCGTCACATCCGCTTCGGTCATTGTGCGCCCCTTGTAGCGTCCTGCCTGCTGGACCCCCGCAAGATCATCTCCGGCGCCGATCGTGCCGGCGTCGAAGACACTCGGCGTGTATCCGACTACTGCCTGGCCAATGATCGCGATCACCGCCACCGCCGTTGTTGCAACGACGAGTATCCTTTTCGTCAGCATTAATTCCCCCATGAGGTTTGTGACACCATTCCACTGCAGAATTGCCCAACTGGTAATCGCCTGCGTTGCTCCCTGCGCGTGCCCAACATTCGGTAACTCCGTGAAGTTCTTTGACATCGCCTCGTGGATCACCTGTGTCACACGCGGAGGTGTGACCCGATCAGGAACCTGATTGAACAGAGCATCGAGGTCGCGAAGACTTGTCATGTGCGCCAGCGCTTCCGGCTGAGTCTCGATCAGCTCGCGGACCTCGGCGCTTGCCTCGGGTCCATTCTCTCCGTCAATCTCGCGGTGAATCAGCTCTACCTCGTATGGCGTGAGCATGATCATGCCCTCGCCAGGAGCAGCGACTGGCGCAGTCGGTCCCGCGCTGTGAAGAGCCTCGACTTTACGGTTCTGACCGGAACTCCAAGCACGTCGGAAATCTCCTCGTAGGAAAACGAAACAAAGTGTCGCAGGACAACTACCGCGCGATCGTCCGCGTTCAGATCCATCAGTGCCCTTCCCACCCTGTCTTCGGCTTCGACCGCGCTTTCGGACGCCTCGCCCGCCGGGACATCGAAGCTCCCGTCAAGCGAAACGAAGTTCCTGCGGCGCTTCAGTGTGTTCAGGGATTCGTTAAAGGTCATTCGATAAATCCAGCTGAAGAAACGGTACTTCGGGTCGTAACTGCCGAGTGCGGCGAATGCGTTGCCGAACGTCGTTTGAGTAACGTCCTCTGCGTCCTGCACGTTGCCGAGCATCCGGAGGGCAACGTTGAACACACTGCGTTGATAGCGATTCACCAACTCGTCCCCCGCGGCCCGCTCCCCGTCCAGGTATCTCCGGACGAGCGCGCGATCCAGATCATCGTCGTTGGCGGCAGGTGATTTAACCACAATACAAACGAGTTTCGGGAAAGTTGGAAGGAAAAACGTGATCGGGGAGGGATTCAGTCCCAGCCCGCACTGGATGGCCCTTACACCGCGTTAACATGCACCTTGCCAGCGGCGACTGCAATTCCGCATGCCGGAGTTGACAGGGAAAGCCCAGGTGGGCGTAATTTCCCGACCAACGGGGGGCGAAATGCGACAAGAATTCCGGATGTCCGTTGGCGCCCACGCGGGCGAGGTAGAAAAGGTGAACGCGGTCTTCGCCCAGTTCGCCGAGACTTATGCGCTGCCGGGCGCCGTGCGCCGGAGCGTCAGTGTCGCACTCGACGAGTTGCTCGCAAACGAGCTCTCGCACGGTTTGGCCGGGCGGGACGGCGGCTCGGTGTCGGTAGAAGTGGAGTTGGATCAGGAACGTGTGACCGTCACGATCACGGACGATGGACCGCAGTTCGATCCGTTCAGACAGGCCGCGCCGGATACGACGCTGTCGGTGGACGAGAGGGCGATCGGGGGACTGGGCATTCATCTCGTTCGGCAGCTGATGGACGAGGTCAGCTACGAGCGCCGAGACGAGCACAACGTGGTGGTACTAGTGAAACAGCTGGTGGGATAGGAAGAAGTAACTTTGCGGAGGCAAGTTGATGCAGTTTTCCACGCGTACGAGCAACGACATTCATATAGTAGCCATTGCTGGCAGTCTGGACAGCACCACATCGCCGGAGGCCCAGAAGGCTCTTGACGGGGTGCTCGCTGGCGCGAAGAAGGTCGCGCTGGACTTCTCGCAGCTGGATTACATCAGCAGCGCCGGCTTGCGGGTGTTGCTCGGCGCCGCCAAAAAACTCCGGGGCTCGGGAGGAAAGCTGGGAATGTTTGGCTTGAACCAGTCAGTCCGGGAGGTGTTCGAGATATCGGGTTTCTCGTCGATACTGGCGGTGTATCCATCGGAAGCCGAAGCGCTCGGCGCGATGTAGAGCTGAGAAGCTGGACCGCGGACGATTCAATGAAGTAAGGCCGAAGAACGCGCAATCCTCTGATCGCCCGGAGCGGCCGCGTGCACGCGAAGTCCAGGCGCCTCGTTGAGCAACATGCCGTTTCCGCTCGGCGACATCAGCGTTGTCTCATCGACTTCCATCTCGTCGACCACCGCGACGCGGATGGGCGGGCGGCATCAGTGGACGTGCTGCGTCCCGCGGACTGCACGAGGAAGCCACCGAGCATTCCCATCGATTCTTCGACCGTGATGCGGACCGTGCCACTATCGGGCTGCTGCGCCACGAGAGATGAAGCCCCGAACGAAAATGCGGCGAGGGCAAACGCGATTCTACATAGATGTCCGGTAATCATGAATGGTTTTGCGAAAGGATCGAGATCGGGCGGCCATCGGCTGCGGGGTGGCCCTTATAGCGAATGCGGCTCACGGTTAATCTCCCAGAATGGGCTCACAGTGAAGCTGGCGAAATACATCGCAAACCTCGGCTATGGCAGCAGGCGTGACGTAACGCGCATGCTCGACGATGGCCGGGTGACGAACGCTGACGGGAGAGAACTGGAAGAAGGGGACGAGCTCGCGCACGAGGACATATTCATTGACGGCGAACGACTCGATCCGCCGCCGGGAAGCATCCTCATTCTGCACAAGCCAGTTGGCTATGTCTGTTCGACCCGTGGCAGCGAGCGCCTTATCTACGAGTTGTTCCCCGAGCGTTTCCGCGTTCGATCCCCGGTAATGGCGCCCATCGGCCGACTGGACCTTGAAACATCAGGCCTGCTGCTGCTGACCGACGATGGTCAGGTGAATCATCGCATCACTTCGCCGCGGACACATCTGCCGAAGGTGTACGAAGCTGAACTCGCAAATGACCTTACAGGGAACGAAGCGGGCCAATTCGCGAGTGGGACGCTCCTGCTCGACTCGGAAACAGAAGCACTCAAGCCGGCCAGCCTCGAAGTAGTCGACAGCCGCCATGTCCGAGTGACGCTCACTGAAGGCAGGTATCACCAGGTGCGCCGAATGTTCGCTGCGGTGGGCAATCATGTCGTCTCGCTTCGCCGCGCGGCCGTCGGAGATCTTCAACTCGGCGACCTCGCCACGGGGGAATGGCGCGTCATTTCTGCCGACGAACGAAAACTGCTGGGCCTGATCTAGCGCTTTCTCGCGGAGAGAACCTTGAATCGGCGACCGTCGTGAATGTTTGACACATCGCCGAATCGTTCCCTGATCGGCAGTTCATACGGAAGCGTTCGGTTGGCGACGAGGAAAAGCTGTCCCTCTGGCTTGAGTACTTCCCACGAATCCTCGATGAACTGAAGCGGAACGCTGAGCTCGGTCTGCTTGCCAACGTGAAACGGCGGATTGGTGACGACGACGTCGAAGTTTTCATTGAGAACGGCACCGGCGATGTCACTCGGCAGCACACGGAAGTCCCCGATGCCGGCGACCTCCGCTGATTTTTGTGCAGAGCGCACAGCTTCGATATCGGAATCGACCATGACGAGGGGAGCGCCGCCGCTCAGCATCGAGGCGAGGATTCCGAGAGGACCGCTTCCGCAGCCAAGATCGAGAATTGATTCACCTGATCGAATCTCTATTTGATCTGCAAGCACCTCGGTGGCCTCATCGAGATGATCCCAGGAAAAAACGCCGGGCCTGGAAAACAGTTTGAGATTAAAGCCGCGACGGGTCACGCTCAGTTCGCGGAAAGAGTCGAATGGTGCGAACGGGCTCTCAAATACAGTTTCGTCGAACGGCGCCTCCGCATTCTTCGTCGCGGAAAGAATACGGCTTCCGCCTTCGTAGGCGATAAGAACAACGTTACCAAATGCCCGCTCAAGCAACCTGCCCGCTGACTTGATTCCTTCGTTCGTGGCGCCAGCCACGTAACAGGTTCCTCCGCGCCTGAGCGCGCGAAACGCATCGAACAGCAGCTGAACAAATGCGATCTTCTCGTGCGGAACGCGAATCGCAACCGTATCTGCAGATGAATCGCCGACGACCCCGAATGCTCCATGCTGAGCGGCGACTTCGGCGTTCACCGCGTTGTTCGCGGCGAGACTTCTCGTCGTTGCCTCGACCGACAGGATGTTGCGATCGGTGCAAACGATGCGTCTGGAGCGTCCGTTTCGCGCCAGGGCCGCAGGTACGAATCCGTTGCCCGAGCCCATGACGACTGCGATGTCATCCTGCTCTACACGAACGTGCGTTGCCAGCAGAAGAGCGGCCGAGTCCAAGCGGCCATGCGCAAATACGCCCGGCTTTGTGGCGACAGCGATGCCACCGCCGGGCAAATCAATCGTTACGATCTCCCAACTTCTATAGGCGTGTCCGGACAAAGTTCGTCTCTCAGTATGAGCGCAGGTCGATCACCTCTGGGCTCTCGATATCTGTGTCCTGAGCTTGAGAGGATCGATTACGTCGGAATCCAGTTCAGCCACTTCTCGAACTACGAACGGGAGGAGGTCAAAGTAGTCCCGCCTTGATCCAGCTGAGACTGAAGCCGGGCTGCAGTGAAAATGCTAGGTGGGAGCGATTCCTTTGGCATTAGATGGAAAAATGATAGTAGCCCTCGCCTGCACCGGTAGGCGCTTGCCAGAAGCTGATGGCATCCTGATCCATTTACAAAGTAGCGCTCCCCGCGTGGCCTCAGCCACTCGAAGACGTCTGGGAGAATCGCGACCTGCGAACCCAGCGTAGTATGCGTCTGCGGTCTGAACCGACCTAACTTCCGCAGGCGCAGTTAGACGCCGGGAGACTGGTCTATCCGACGCCCGCTGCCGGCGCATCGGGTGACGTCATGGCATTGCCGAATATGGCGGACGCGAGCCTGACGTTTCAACCCTCGCATGGAATGCGGTTGCAAATCGGTTTCAACCGCCCATCCACCACGGGTACGACGATGTTTCCCGCGCTCGGTACTGCGCCCGTTGAGTGTCAGGTGTTGGTCGGCAATAGTTTTCTGCTGGAACTCGTGTGCTGCCTGGTCCAGCGGCTACCCACCTTCTCTCTGCCAGTCGCGGCAGTCCCTTCGACAACCGATGTCGCTGGGGTCGGGCATGTAAGCTGTTGCAATTTCACTGCAGCAACCGCGGCATTTGGCCCGATCGTGGTTGGCGGAGGACCCACTGATGGCATCTCGGTCTGTATCGACGGCGGATCCGGAATGGCAAAAACGCTGAGCCTCGTAGGGGCGTTTAGGCAAAGTGTTCCAAATACCGTACCAGTGGTGGCATCGCTGTTCCCGACGCTGGCCACGGTCAGCGTCGGCTTTACGCTGCCGCTTGGCTTCGATTTCGATGACGCCTCATCGATTGCCAATCTGCGACTTGTTGGCAGCCCACCGCCGACCGTGACCGCCAGCGTTACACCGAGCGCAGGTCTGATATTTTCAGTAGTCGCTGTCGTCCTCGTGCTCGCCCTCATACTCGGCTTGGCGACCGGCTGGATTGCGGGCATTGTGCTGGGGATCATGTCGCCACTGGCCGCGGCGATCATCGTGCTGCTGATCTATATTGCCTGCGGCGCGGTTTCGTATGTGCTCGGCAACGCTGTCAGGATGGTGCTGGCTGGCGCCTCTCTGCTGCGCTCTCCGGTCTCCGTGCCCCCCGGATTGCTCGAAGCATTCGGGCGGCTCTCACCGGTCAGCGTCACGGTTGATGATTTAACCGCCGGGGGCGTCCTTCACACGCCAACATCAGTGTGGGGCGTCTTGCCGCGCCTAGGATTCAACCGTGGCAAGGATCAACCGCCGAGGGCCCCCAAACCCATGGAGGAACGCAAAGTCGATAGCGATACCAGGAGCAAGGGCAGCAATTCGGGCTTGGGGTAGCAGGCAGGCTCGGTCTCAAGGATTGAAGCCGAGCGCCGCATCACTGCCCTCATGCCATTGATCCCGAGTTGGCCGAACTCATCTGCGCATTCCGTCGAGAGCATCCGTTCTGGGGAGCTCGAAGCTCCTCCGGGTTCTCTCCGTTCGGAATCGGGGAGTGATGCAGTGCCGGCAGCGAGCACGACCTCTGATCTCCTGGCGAGACGAGGACTAGTGCTCAAGCGGCGACGGCGACGACCACATCAGCATCCGGTTCGTTTCGTCGTGAAGAAGATCACAACCGGCCAAACGTTCCGTTTCAAGCGCAAGCTTCTGTACATCGCCGACTCACTAGCCGACCACCGAATTGGACTTGTAGAAAACGACGACGGCATCTGGTCGATCTACTTCAACACCGTACTCATTGCCACGCTGGATGAGCGTGATTACATCATTCGTGGGTAACACGAAAAGTGTTTCCTATGTTGCTGGACACTTCTGTTACCTATCTCCCCGGCTGCTCATACGCAGCCGACGGCGCGGGCGATCACGCTCTTTGGCCACGCGTTCGGCGAGAAATACCTTGAGGAGCGACTGATACGGAACGTCGCGTTCGTTCGCGAGTACGCGAAGCTCGTTAAGCAGACCTTGAGGCAACCGCAACGATATCGTGGCCGTCGAAGGACGAAGATTAGGAATCGTAACCCGACGGGCCTTACTCCAATCCAAGTATTCGGTTGTGTCGTGCGTCATCCAGAACGCGCCCGCCTCTTCATCCGACTTGAATACTGGAACTGTCTTTAACTTCTTAGCGTGCTTCGTCATATGCCCGTCGCTCCTTGCGACTCATGTCGCGAACTGAAATAATGCGGATGCGGTTGCCACGAACCGTAAATGCAGCTGTAAGCAAGCGCCCCGCCGCAGTAGTTCCATGGGCAACCAGGCGGGACTCCGAACCTGAATGCGTCAGGTCGTCAACGAACAGGAGTGGCGCGTGGAAGAAAATCTCCTCCGCTTCCGCCTGCGATACTCCATGACCAAGCACATTCTTGGCGGTGTTGCCGGCATCCCACTCGAACCCTTCGAGGGTTGAAATGAAATCCGGAGTTTCTGCCATAGATTTAGTATATGATGATCATATACAGAAGACAAGTGCCGTAAAAAGCCGCCGAGGTATAGTCCGTGTACATGGGTAACACATCTGTCCGGCAACATGGGTAACGCTCCTTCTAAACTGCATTGCAACCCCCGGTTGAGCGAGGATTGCCGATGCCCTGGTTGGAGACTGCACCTGTGGAAGAGTGGATTCAGTTCATTCAGGACGCACTGAGCGACCGGTTCACCATGTCGGAGCTCTGTGCCCGGTACGGCGTCAGCCGACGCGTTGGCTACAAGTGGATCGCACGGTACGAAGAAGCGGGCAGGCGCGGTCTCAAGGATCGAAGCCGAGCGCCGCATCACTGCCCTCACGCCATTGATCCCGAGTTAGCCGAACTCATCTGCGCATTCCGTCGAGAGCATCCGTTCTGGGGAGCTCGCAAGCTCCTCAGGGTTCTCTCCGATCGGAATCCGGGAGTGACGCAGTGGCCGGCAGCGAGCACGACCTCTGATCTCCTTGCGCGAAGAGGACTAGTGCTCAAGCGGCGACGGCGCCGACCGCATCAGCATCCCGGAGTCGTTGCACCGACGACCCACGTTCCAAACGATCTCTGGACCGCAGATTTCAAGGGAGAGTTTCGCACCGGCAACGGGCTCTACTGCTACCCGCTGACGATCGCTGACGATCGCTGACCAGCACACTCGCTTCCTGCTCACATGCCACGGTCTCCTGTCAACTCAGACAGTGACCGCCAAGCCCGTATTCGAGCGCGCCTTTCGCGAGTACGGCCTACCACTGGCAATCCGGGACCGACAACGGTGTGCCCTTCGCTACTCAAGCCATTCACGGACTCTCGTATCTCAATGTTTGGTGGATGCGACTCGGCATTCAGCATCAGCGCATTCATCCAGGAAGACCGCAGCAGAATGGCGCGCACGAGCGAATGCATCGCACTCTCAAGCGCCAAGCCATCAAGCCAGTTGCTAGAACGTGTGCCGGCCAACAGAAATCGTTCGATTCGTTCCGCACAGAGTACAACACCGTGAGACCTCACGAGTGGCTGAATCAGGACACTCCGGCATCTCACTACGCAGAGTCACCGCGGGCATATCCAACACGGTTGCCGCCGCTCGAGTATCCGGGTCATTTCGTCGTGAAGAAAATCACCACCGGCGGAACGTTCCGATTCAACCACAAGCTGCTCTACATCGCAAACTCGCTGGTGGATCACAGAATAGGACTTGAAGAAACCGACGACGGCATCTGGTCGATCTACTTCAACACCGTACTCATTGCCACGCTGGATGAGCGTGATTACATCATTCGTGGGTAACACGAAAAGTGTTACCTATGTTGCTGGACACTTGTGTTACCTATCTTCCCGGCTGCTCAGGTGCAAACCGGGTGTTCGAAACATGCCCTCACGCGCACCACTGTCACGGTTGGGCGATGCGGAGGATTTCAGCGCGGGTGATGGTCCGTCCTCCGCGGATTATCATCCGCACGTCTGACACCGCGCGAATATCCCGCGCCGGATCGCCGCCGGCGAGGATCAGGTCAGCGATCATGCCCGGCGCGACGGAACTCAGCTGGTCCTCAACGCCGAGACACGAGGCGGCATCGAACGTTGCTGCGCGAATCGCCTCAAGGGGCGTCAGTCCGGCCAGCACCAGCAGTTGCAGTTCGATCTGCAGACTACGGCCAGGAAGGCCGGCATCTGTACCTGCCGTGAGGCGAACCTGGGCATTGCGGAGTCTCTTTACGCTTTCAAGGTCGGCCTGAAATCTTCGCTCCCATAGTCGCTGGCTCCGCGGGTTGCGAACCTGTTGGACCAGCTGGCGAAGAAACGCAGAATCCTGCGGATCCACGAGACTAGTGCTGACCTCACGCAGATAGCTGGTGTCAACCGGAAAGATGTCAGACCGAAACCGCATGTTGATCACTGCATCCCAGGCTAACGTCGGGGTGACGCAAGTCCCCGAAGCGCGAGCCAAAGAAACAACGTCGTCGCGCCAGACGGCCGTTCGGTCGCGATAAAAGAGCTCTGCGTGTTCCTTGCCCTCGAGACCCTGTGCAAATATCCCTGCCGTAGCATAGTGCGACGTGACCGGCAAGCCGGCGGCGTGCGCCGCGCGAACGGCCTTAGCGTTAAGCGGTGCGTCACGCTCGTGAACCTTGTGTGACGCACTTCCCAGGGCAACCAATCGGTTCATTACATCTGTCAGCGACGTCGCGTCGTCGGGGTCGACCTCGCTTCGGCCCTGTGCGTTGATCTGCTCGATACCCCATCCGGCGTTGGCCATCACCGTGCCGCCGGTGTAAAAAATCCGCGGCCCGAGCGGCTCTCCCGTTTGCATCCATTCGCGACGCATCAGCATCCGGTCCTCGAGCGTCATCGCATCCCGGGCACTCAGCACACCGTGATAGAGGAACGCCGCGCTGGGTACCTGTTTGTTGAAGTGTGCATGCATGTCGATGAGGCCGGGGAGCAACAGGAGACCGGTGCCGTCCACCTCGCGAGCGGACGTCGCAGCGCGTTGGCCTTCCGTTGGCGCGATAGTCGCAATCCGCCCATTGGTAACGACGACATCCATCGGCAACGTCGCCGCCGCGCCGCGACCGTCAATGATTCGCACGTTCCGGATCAAGAGCGGTGGTGGTGCCACGGCAACTCGGTACGTCTGATCCAGGTTAACTGTGCGGGTCTCCCCGCTCGAGCTGGTGAGCGCGCGCAATCGGCCTTCACTCTGGTAGAGCAGCACGCGGCCGTCGTGCGACCACGAGAAAGCCTGAGGTGCCGGGTCGGCAATCGGCACCGGTTGCGCGCCGAGTCGCAGGCGAAATCCACGACCAGCTTGTTGGTATGCGGCGTGCGTGCGATTCGGCGTCCAACCAGAGCTCACAGCATACTGAGCGGGGATAGTGCCCAAGGTGTCAAGTCGCCCGCTGTCGGCAGTGCTTACCTGCAACACGAGTCGCTCGATGCGAAAGACGCCCAACGTATCCGTCGTTCCGTTGCCGGCCGAGTACACAATGCTGTCGCCCGAGCGGTTCCATCCCACGAGCGTGGCCCACGAGTCACGCACCGGTGTGACCGCGCGCTGCACGCCCGTCGCGATGTCCACCCACCACACCGCTCCTTGCGCGATGAACGCCAATCGTGCGCCGTTCGCCGCCCAGGCGAATTCGGTCGGGTTGATCGCGAATCGGTGCAGGGTCTGGCGTGTATCTATCCGGACGATGCGCACTTCACGAGCGCGACCGGGTGCAGCAACGACGTACGCGAGCCTCGAGCCATCCGGCGACCAACGCGGCTGCGACTCCTCGTCGTTGGCGGTGCGCGTGATACGGCTGGGCCTACCCGCATCGAGATCGCTCACCCACAGGTCACCCAGCGCTGAGTAGGCAACGAGGCGGCCATTGGGGGAGATCTCGGGATGCAGAATGCCACGCACGGGACGGATCGCGCCCGGCTGCGGAATCTCCGGTCGCCGCAGCCCACGCCATCGGACGGCGCGAAGATCGGCGGCGAACGGAACGACCTCGCCCGCTCCATCCGTAGCGTTCCGCGCGACTAGGTGCATCCGGCCTGCGGCGGTAAATAACACCGCGCGCGAGTCCGCGGTCCACGATGGCTTCGCGTCGTAGACATCCTCGGCATGGGTCGTCAGGGCCCGAACCTCACCATTCGCTCGCGCCACGATTGCAAGTTGCCTCTCCGCTGCTCGCTCCACTACGATTGCAATCCATTCCCCGTCGGGCGAATAGGCTAGAAACGTCGCGGCGCCTTGGAGCGCCCCGATTCCCCGAATGCTTCCTGTCGTCAGGTCAACCTCGCGTAGCTCAGTCCGCGGTTCGCCGTTTACCGGCGGCAGAGAAGCCGTGAGCGCGAGCGCCTGACGGTCGGGCGAGAAATCAGCGTAGATCAGCGGCCCGGGGATCGCCCGCCGTCGGATCGCCGCCGATCGCCCATCGGGGGCGTGGATCGTCACCACCACCGAGTCTCCGACCTGAGAAGTCGTGAGAATGCCGGTACCGTCCGAGGTCCAGGCTGGGAACCACTGGTTCGTCCAACGTGTCACTTGCCGCACAGCCCGTGTCTCGAGGTCGACTGTACTTAAGCCCGAGGCGTTGCGGACTACGAGGCGTTTGGAGTCGGGAGACCAGCTGATAAAATTGGCGTCGCCAGGATCAGTCGTAACATCGACCAGCGGCCGCGCGACCGCAGAGTCACGAGAACCCACGAAGACTTGCCCCAGGATGATCAACGCATACTGGCGGTTGTCGGGAGCCAACGCGGCAACCAGTTCAGTCCCCTCATGTACTCTCACGGTGACAGTATCGGCAGTCGGTTGCACGGTACGTCGATGCTCCGGGCCTGCCCCTGACGGCGTGACTGGTGCGCAGCCAACTGCCACGAGGAGCGATGCAGCGATGTTCACGACGCGCTGAGCGGACATAGTCGACGCCTCGAGGATCGCCAGTCTGCGGCGTTCGGCAGGCATTTGTCTGGGGTTAAAGGGATAGCGTTCTGCTGCAGGCGATCAAGACACTTTCGCCGCTTGACGGCGGCACACCACCTTCAAAAATGAGTGCGGCCCGCCCCGGCGGCCAATTACTCACCTTTGACTGCGCGGGTTCTGCGGCGCCTAACGCTTGCGTTCAGCTGCAAGCGAAGAAAATAATGCGAGCGCAGCGAGCACACAATAACTCGCTTGACTGCTGCAACGCCCAGTTAGGCAGCAAGCCGCTGATGGCCGGATCTAGTAAACGTCCAAATTCGCGCGCAGACTTCACCGGACCACGAAACGTGGCCGCGACTTGGCGCACCAAGTCATCGGGACGCTTGCCCATAAAAAGCTGGTGATAAAGAATCAACATACGGGGATGTGCACGCTCAGCAAGCTCACCAAGCTGTCGCGCGTTCGTATGAAACCGAGTGAAGTACGCGAGATCTGAGCCGGCGAGTGTGTTTTCGCCATCGTAGACGGCGTGCAGGAGAACGTCGCAGCCGTTGCAGGCATTGACGACAGCGTCGGACGGACTCGTGTCACCGGAGAGCACGATCACACGACCACGGGATATCGGCGATCCTCAACGCGACGACCGCGAAACATTCCGCGGTCAAACTGTTCAGCAGCAGACATCCAGAAAAGGCGATTCGCTGCTGCCGAGTCGTTCGTGGCACGAAGACCGTTTTCAAAGCGATTTGCGTCCTTGGCGAAGGGCGCTGGCCGATAACCGGCAGTCCCCTGGGTCTGCAACGCCGTGAAATAGGCATCGGTAATGCGGAGTAAATCTGCACGCGAGGCGCGCGGCGATGATACCACCGAGTCGTAGATGGGGCGTAGGAACGGAAGGCGAGCCGGCTCCCAGTCGCCGGT
>JBKJNN010000068.1:0-17563 GCA_046593625.1 Gemmatimonadaceae bacterium
ATACCCCCGAACAACTCGGCCATGACTGCACGGGGAGACATGCCGCGCGCAAGCGCCTGGCCGTGGTCACGATACGAAGTGACGACGTAATCATCCGGACGGAGTACCGCCATGGTGCCGGTGGAGATCGCCTCCTGACCGATATAGAGGTGGCAGAAGCCGCCAATCTTTCCCAGCGCGTATGCTTCTGCCGTTCGCTCTTCGAACCTGCGCTGAAGAAGCATCGAGCGAAGCAGGTCTTTCCTGACCGCTATTTCATCGGAGGCCTTTGCCTCGCCATTTTTCTTGTCAGCCATTCCTCGCCTGGACTTGCGGGTTTCTTTCCGGTCGAGCACGTCAGTCATACTCCCGCCGCCTGCACCTGCTCCCAGGCGTGGTAGCTCGACCTTACGAGCGGCCCCGACTCGACGTGACGGAACCCCATCTCCATTCCAACTTCGTAAAGGTGCCGGAACTCTTCCGGTGTAACGTAGCGATCGAGCGCGATGTGGCTGTCTGATGGCCGCAGGTATTGGCCGAGCGTGAGAATGTCCACATCAACTGCGCGGAGATCGCGCATGACGACTATTACCTCTTCAATTGTCTCGCCCATGCCAAGGATGATTCCGGTCTTGGTGGGAATGTCGGGGGCGATTCGCTTTGCCGTGCGGAAGATCTCCATCACGCGTGCGTACCTTCCGCCCGGACGTGCCTTCTTGTAGAGGCGTGGCACTGTCTCGGTGTTGTGATTGTAGATCTCGGGGCGCGCTTCGAGCACTGCCCTGATGCTGTCCTCGTTGCCCTGAAAGTCGGGAACCAGAACCTCCACCGAACATCCAGGCACTCGCGCGTGAATCTGGCGGATTGTTTCTGCGAAAATGTACGCGCCGAAATCTGGCAGGTCATCGCGGTCGACCGAAGTGATCACCGCGTGTTGAAGCTTCATCTCCGCGATTGCCTGCGCTACACGCTCCGGCTCGGCGATATCGTACTTGGGGGGCCGGCCGTGGGCGACTGCGCAGTACGCGCAATTGCGGGTGCAGACATCGCCAAGGATCATGAATGTGGCGGTGCCATGCTCCCAGCATTCGCCAACGTTGGGGCAACGGGCCTCTTCGCAGACGGAGTGGAGGTCGAGCTCGCGCATCATCTGCTTGAGCCGCAAATAGTTGGGGCCGCCCGGGGCCTTCACCTTGAGCCACGATGGCTTGCGCTCGGGAAGGGGATCGGCGCGGTGGCGACCCATGATCTGGTATAGCACTTCGGTCATGTGTTCTGTGGAATCTAGCTTAGAAACGTCCGGGTCGGAATTGAGATATATCGAGTTCCGGGGCGTTGCCCAAGGCCAGGGTTGCGACGACTTCGCCGGTCAGGGGCGCGAGGAGCACTCCATTCCTTGAGTGTCCTGCCGCGTAGATGATATGCGGATGCGCGGCATCAGCGCCAATGATTGGAAGCATATCGGGGGTGATGGGCCTCAGGCCGGCCCATTCGTGGCTGACCGGCGCGATGGCGAGACCAGGGGCAATCTCTTCCGCCGCAGACCTCACGCGGGTGAGACCCTCGCGCGTGGTGTCGGAATCGAAGCCTACGTTCTCCATGGTGCTGCCCGCGACTACTGTGCCGTTGATACGCGGCACGAGGTAGCCCCGAGGGCCGTATGTGACATGGCGCAGCCCGATAGAGCGGTATTCGACAAGCTGTCCGCGACAGGGAGTCACGTGAGCCAGTCCGGACGCCCCTTCGAGCGCTCCACTCCATGCGCCTGCCGCGATAACCACTCTCTCCGCCCGGAGTGTTTCCCCTGAGGCCAGCTCGACACTGGCGTCGATCCGCGACACGCGTGCGACAGAGGCAGTTACCCGGGTAATGAGGGGACTCCGATCTGCCTGCGACTCAAGCGCGGACATCAGGATGACGTTGTCCACCGCACCATCGTCCGGATTGAACACCGCTCCGGAAGCATGACTCAGCGTCGGTTCGAGGATGGCGAGCTCGGTTCGATCGATCCATGAACTGGAGAGTGGCCTGGTTTTCTGAAGCCCGCGTACTCCACGGTCGGATAGGGCCACCTGGAGGACGCCGAGGCGGTTGAGTGGAACGCGAATGCCGGTGGTGTCGGCTAGTGCCTCGAGGAAATCGGGGTAGAAATCGCGCGCAGCTATGGCAAAATCATGCGCTGGGCCTTCGGATCTTTCGACGGAGGGAGCCAGCATACCAGCAGCCGCAGGTGACGCTTCACCCTGCCTGTGTTCGCCGACGAGGAGCACTGACTGACCCGCGCGCGCCAGCGCGGCAGCCGTGCACAGGCCAACGGCCCCGGCCCCAACGATTATCACGTCTGCCGACCTGTTCACCGCTGAAACCCGATGCACGCGCGGAGCGTAGATAGCACATCAACCGTACTGGAGAGGAATTCCATGCTTCGCACCATTTTCATGACCGGCGTAATGCTGATGGTCGGTATTTTCGCGCTCGGATTCGTCTTCAAGATCTTCGGCGGGCTCCTCACGCTGACTTTCGTATTGCTGGGGTTTGCAATCAAGGCGCTGGTAATCGGCGGCCTGGGATACATCGTAATCCGCATCGTCAGCCCCGACACTGCGCGCAGGCTGCGCAACCGCTGGGAGGATACGAAAATAGTGCCCTAGTTGCTGCGTCCGGTGGGCGGAGTATACGACTTCAGGTAGAGATTGAGCGATCCGAACGAGAGCTTTGATTTCACCTGAAGCAGCACTCGGGACGCATCGTCAGAAAGCCAGACTTCCGCCTGACCCTTTTCCGAAAAAATTCCGCGCGTCTTGATGATCGGCTGAATTACAATCGCGTCGTAGGAACCCGCGGGCACGGTGATCCGCTCCTTCCTGAGAACCTTGAGGCGCACCGGGTTGCGATCGGGAATAAAGTAGCGGTTGTATTCGTAAGTCTGCCCAACCACGAGCGGAATGGTGCGCGCGAAGAAAATGAACGCTGCTTCGTCGAGCGGTTCACTCACGGTCTTGTTAACCGTGCTGCCCTGTCGCGTTCTCTCTATATAGGTATTCCGTTCGGGCATGATCTCGAACGTCTGGGCGCGTTCGCGCGAGCCCTCCTCGATCTGGCGGATGAAGAGAAGAGAGTTGAAGCTTTTTGTATCTATCCAGCTCTCGTAGGAATCGTTGACGCGGTAGAAAAAGGTGCCTCCTTCGACCGTGAATGCCGTATGCCACGCGTCGCGGCCGCGCACCGATTCGATTCCCAGAACTTCCAGTGCGCCTGTACCTACGCGCAGTCCGCCGAATCTGACCTCATAGGTTGATTTTTCGCCCGGCCCGAAGGGAACAGCGGCGGAATTCGTCTCGACTCGCGCGGTGGGACTCGCGATTGCGGACTGCTCGACGCCGGATGGGTTCAGGCCCGTGGCGAGAAAGGCGAGTCCCATGAGACCCGCCCTGCCGTACGGGAACATCACTGTGCCGCCTGAGCTTTCGGTCGCCTTCGCCGCGGTCCGCTTCCGCTCTGTTCTGAAGGAGCAGCCGCAGCGGGGATGGCGAGCCGCCGGCCCTGCATCGCGCGCCCGAAACGGTAGAGTGCCATTGAATCCGAAAAAGGACGAATGCGGGATTCCCGCGTCCTAAGGTCGTAGCGCGGCGCAAGGTCAATTTTCTCAACCCTGCGGGCGAGCGGAACCGCGGCGAGCAGCAGCTCGAGGTTGGCAGCCCAGCCGTCAGTGCTCACCACCGGCTTGCCCGCATTCTCCTTGAGGAAGTCGCGAATCAACGAAATGCGAAATAGCCGGAATGACGCAAATGGATCCGCAACTCCGCCCACTCCCACCGAAAATCTGATTGCCCACGGTGCCAGCGCTCTGAAACGCTTCACAGCTGCGGGCTGGGTTCCCTGACTCCGCTCCCCTATAACGATGTCCACGCCGCCCTCGAATCGCTTGACCAGCTCAGGCAGATGCTCAGGTTGATCCGTGAAATCCGCCTGCATGACAACCATCGCGTCGCGCCTCGGATATTTGGTTCTCCTGGAGGCTTCGCGCGCGAGTGCATCAAGAGCGTGCCCATAACCCTTCCGTGTCTCGCCCCGAATCACGGTCAGAGGGGCGATTTCGGCGTAGGGGGCCAGGGTCTCGGCGATTCCGTCCGTGCTGCCGTCGTCATACACGAGAATCTCGTACTCGCGCGAGTAGCTCTGGAACACCTTGCGGATGCGCCAGATCAGTACGCCGATTGTAGTTGCCTCGTTGTAGGCAGGAATGCAGATATAGAGCAAGAGACCCTGAAATTAGGTTTGACGCCGGAAGATAGACTTTTGCGGGGAACGAATGCTACCCTGGCAGAACGTCGTCATACACCGCTTCTGTCTCTTTGGTCATATTGGCGGCACTGAAGGTTGCTGATTTTGCCCTCGCGCCGGCCGCCAGGAGTTCACGCCAGATGCGGTCCTCCACGAGCCGCGAAACGCCTGTCGCAAAAGCTTCGACATCCCCCGGTCCGGCGATCACTCCGCTCACGCCGTGGTCTATCACCTCCGGCAGGCCGCCAACCCTGAAGGCGATGGGCGGGATTCCCAGGGACATTGCATCGATTACGGAGGTTCCCAGCCCCTCCGCTCGCGACGGATGCCAGAGCATGTCCAGGCCGGCCACAGCCGAATCGATATCCTCCTGGAAGCCAGCAGCGTGAACTGTCAGTCCAGCCGCTCGAGGAATATCCGCAGATAAATCCCCGAGCAGTACGAGCCGAACGCGCGCGAGTACGCTCGGGGGAAGCGCCGCAGCGATCGAGGGCACCAGGTCAATGCCTTTCTCGCGAGTCATAGCGCCAACAATTCCGCATATCACTGCGTCGTCTGGCCAGCCGAGTTCACCGCGCCAGTCACGAGGATTCACTGGTGCGGTGCGCGAGGGTATGCCTGAATGCACAGTCGATATTCGAGCTGCATCCACGCCTGCGGCGATCATGGCACTTCGCACGGCTTCGGAAACAGCAATGAAACGGGACACTCTCGTTCCATACTTGATGCGAACAGAACGCGGTGAAAACGGAACCCGGCGTGTCACAAAGAGGGGAACTCCAGGGAGGCCCACCAGCGCCAGCATGGCGAGGGCGTGGGCTTTCGCATCATGGGCATGCACTGCATCGACTCTCCAGGCGCGCATTCGCGAGCGAATCCTTCGTGCAGCGCGAATGTCCCAGTCCCCAGCCATCGGGACGGTGGCGACTGCAAGTCCGGCCGCCTGCGCTTTCTCAACGAGTGGCGAGCCAGGCGACCCGATCAGGAATGGTTCGTGGCCGCGGTCCCTCAGGCCAAGCGCCAGCAGCAGCGCCTGACGCTGGCCGCCGCGCCACGTTCGCCCGGAATCGACGTGGAGTATCCGCCGCGGTTTCACTCCTCCGTGAGGAAGCTGGCAAAAGCGCTGAAAATCCCCTTGTCCCAGTGTGCATCAGCGCCGTTCATCTCTTCAGGATGCCACTGAACCGCGAGCACCCACCAGTCGGGCTGATCTGACTCGAGCCCCTCGACGATGCCGTCCGGTGACCGCGCCGTCACCCGCAGTCCCGGCGCGACTGTTTTTACACTCTGGTGGTGCAGCGAGTTGACGGCGATCAAGGTTTCACCGATGGCTGCTTCCATTCGCGAGCCCTTCTCTATGATCACATCATGAACCCGCGAGGCGCGCTTGTTTTTCGCGTTATGCTCGGCCGCTCCGGGAACTTCATCCGGAATATCCTGTATGAGAGTTCCACCCAGCGCGACATTCAGAACTTGAGGGCCGCGGCAGATTGCGAGAATTGGCTTCCGCATTTCCCGCGCGGCTTGAATCAAAGCGATTTCTGTCAGATCCCGTCGGGGATTTGAGGCTCCGCATTTTGGCGAACGGTCTTGTCCGTAGAGCGATGGCTCGACATCTTCGCCGCCAGTGAGCAGCAGCCCATCCACTCGGGCGAGAATCAGTCTGGCGGCGTCTTCATTGGCCAGAGGCGGAACTACTAGTGGTATGATGCCTGCACTTTCGAGCGCCGTTACATACGCGCTGTTGAGCCGAACGCGATGGGGGTTTTCATTGGATGAGTCTGAAGTCGACGTGACGGCGACCACCGCGGTAGTTCCCGGAGGGCGAACTGCTTGTGAGTCCTGAAGCCGGTGCGTCAATGCGGATGCCAAGTTGTACTCTCAGGCTTGGGAAGGTGGGTCTGGCAGCGGCGCTCTTTCCATTCGCCGCAGTTCAGTCCCAAAGTCTGGAACAGGGTGCGGTGCCCTGCAAGGGCCAGATAATCAGCCGAATCGAGGTGAGCGCGCGCCCGCCGTTCGAGGTGAAAGGTAACAGCCCGCAGCGGCGCCTCGCGCGCCAGATGACAGAGCTGCACGCGACAACAAACCCTAACGTGATCTTGAGGTTTCTCGCACTCCGCCCGGGAATGGCCTGTACCGAGTTGAGGCGAGTCGAATCAGAACGGATACTGCGCGCGCAGCCGTACCTCGCGGATGCTGGTGTTTCGGCATTTCCTGACGATGCCGGTGGCGTCTACCTCGCAGTCTACACAGTTGACGAGACCTCGCTGCTGGTTGGTGCTGGCGGGTCTGGTGCCATGCCGTACCTGCGCAGTTTCAAGCTTGGCGAGACCAACCTGATGGGAGAGGCGACGTCTGTCGTTGGCAGGTGGCGCTACAGCGAGCATTTTCGCGACAATTTCGAAGCTCAGATTGTAGACTATCAGTTCCTTGGCCGCCCCTATCAACTCGAACTCGACGGTGCGCGAAACGAGCTTGGTGGAAACTGGGGCGTGCAGCTCAGCCATCCCTACCTCACCGATCTCCAGCGAATCTCGTGGCGAACGACGATGGGTTCGCGGGAAGACTACAGATACTTTCGGCGCGGCGATCGCGAGCGTCCGGCCGTCCTGCTTCAGCGCTCGTACGCGGACATAGGCGGCGTTGTGAGGGTAGGGCCTCCGGGCCGTCTGGGGCTAGTGGGTGGATCGCTGTCGTTCGAGGATGAGATGCCCGGGCAGTTTCCTACCAGAATCGGGTTCGGTGTGACAGAGCGGGACACTACACGTGTGCTGGAGAGCCGGTACACCCGCAACCGCGTCACGCGCATCAACGCGCTCGCCGGCTTCCGGAACATCAACTATATGCGGGCGAGCGGACTGGCCTCGCTCGATGGGTCAGAGGACGTGAGGCGCGGTGTCGAACTCGCCACCGTGCTCGGACGTGGTGTAGAGCTTCTGGGGGGCGACGAGCCGGACTTCTTTGTCTCGACGAGTATTTATGCGGGCACGGGGTCGCCGAGCGCATTTGCGGCAATTGCTGGAACGGTGGAGGGAAGGAAGGAAGATGGATCGAGCAAGTGGGACGGCGTACTTGCAAGCGGAAGGTTCGCAACTTTTCTAAAGCCGGCTGTGCGGCACACGATTCTTACGAGTCTCGAGTGGAGTGGGGGATGGAATCAGCGGATTCCATTTCAGCTCTCATTCTCTGACAGAGATGGCGGACCTCGCGGATACCGCGAGTCGTGGCTCGCGGGCGGGCAGCGCATCGTGCTTCGCCTGGAGGACAGAATTTTCGTCGGTCATCTGCAACAGTTTGCTTCTTTGGGGATCGCGCCCTTCGTGGATATGGGCAAGCTATGGGCTGGTGACACCCCGTTTGGAGTCGATACGCGCGTGCAGACTGCGATCGGTGTGTCGCTGCTCGCGTCCGTTCCTCCGCGGTCGCAGCGCACCTGGCGGTTCGATATTGCCTATCCCCTGGACCGCTCCAGCGGAGCCCGGCTGAACGTGCGGCTCTTCAACAGAAATTTCACTTCCATCTTCTGGAAGGAACCAGGGGATGTGAGCCGCAATCGGGAGCGTTCGGTCCCGACTTCTGTGTTCAGCTGGCCTTAAGGGTTTCTTCCGCCCATTTCAGTCAATCGATTACCGCCGAGGCCGCCGAGAACGCCGAGAAAAACATTAAAATCCGTTTCTTTACTCGGTGTTCTCGGCGGCCTCGGCGGTTAACCGACAGAACTAGTGCGAAGCCGCCGAACTGTCTCTCATCATTCTCTTGATGGGAACTGCGATCACAGCGAGAAGAGCCGCTGCAACGAACAGTGAGATTGCCGTGCGCTGGAACAACGCAGGCATCTCCTGAAGGTTCTCTGGATCGACATGTCCTCCGACGATTCCCGCGATGAGATTTCCAAGCGCGGCCGCCATGAACCACACACCCATCATCTGCCCCACGAACCTGCGCGGAGCGAGCTTGGTCATCGAGCTTAGACCCACCGGGCTGAGCGACAGCTCACCGATCGTCTGAAGGAAGTAACTGGCGATGAGCCAGAACATCGAAACGCGAATGACAGTTCCGCCGGAGATCACGCGGTTGGCAGCGAACATCATGAGCAGGAAGCCGAGTCCGGCAAAGAACAATCCGAATGCAAACTTCGCAGGGCTCGAAGGATCCTTACCCTTGTTGCCAAGTGAAATCCAAAGCACAGCGAACACCGGAGCGAGGAGAATCACGAACAGCGAGTTGGCGGCCTGAAGCCAGAGAGTTGGCACTTCCCAGCCGAGCACCATACGGTCCGTGAAGTCACGCGCAAAGAGGTTGAGTGACGTTGGGGCCTGTTCGAACGCTGACCAGAAAATGGTAGCAAAGACAAACAGCACCACAATTACGCCGACTCGCTTTTTCTCGTCACTGCTCAGCCCGGCCGCGATGAACAGGTAGAGGAAGTAGACCACTGCCAACCCGAGCATCACGTTCCGCATGTTCTTCGCGACAGCCACTGGATCGATCGTGAATACTCCGAACATCGCCATCGCCACAATTGCGGCAACGACTGCAATGCCGATCAGCGCATACGTCCTGACCTTGTTCTGGTCAGCCGTGGAACCTGAAGGCGCGGCGCCGAGAGGTCCAAGGGTGTCGTGCGCACGCATCCGGAAAGTGATGAGACCGAACAGCATGCCGACACCCGCGGCACCGAAACCCCAGTGCCAGCCCACTCGCTCACCCAGGTATCCAGTTACGAGTGGCGCGATGAGCGCGCCGACGTTGATACCCATGTAGAAAAGCGAGAAGCCCGCGTCACGCCTCGAGCCGCCTTCGGGATAAAGATCACCGACAATTGCCGAGATGTTCGGCTTGAGAAGTCCGGTCCCGATGACGATGAGTATCAGACCGAGAAAGAAGGCGCGATGCGCAAAAACTGTGGAAAGAGCTATGGAGAGATGGCCAAGGGCGATGAAAACTCCGCCGTACCAGATGGAACGCCTGAGGCCGAGCCAGCGATCCGCAATCCATCCGCCAGGCAGCGAAGCGAGATACACGAACGCCGCGTAGATGCCGACAATGGATGAAGCTGCTTCGCGTTCAAAGCCGAAGCCGCCGTCGAGCAGTGCCGCGGTCATGAACAAGACGAGGAGCGGCCTTATGCCGTAGTAGGAAAAACGCTCCCACATCTCGGTGAAGAACAGCGTTGAGAGCCCTTTGGGATGCCCAAAGAATCTGCGGTCACCTGTCCACTGCGTGAGCGCTTCAGGAGGCATGTCGCCTGCCGTTGCGGCGGCCTGCGGCTGGTCGAACATCGACTTGTCCCTGGTCATTTGGAATTACCGGTTGATTGCCTTGAGAGCTGTTCTACTACGGGAAAGTATGCTGCCGGCGGGTTCACGCCACCCGCGTCCAGCTGAGCCTGCCATTCGACAGTTGTCGGAGGCTGCTTGATACACGCCGCAAAATGCGATGGTGCCTTCTCCTCGAGAGGAGGGTTGATCACCGAACAAGCGGCGTCCCTTGCCGGGTGATGGCACCGGGGATGAAACACACATCCCGGCGGGGGATTGGCCGGCGACGGCACATCTCCTTCGAGCAGGATTCGCTGCTTCGCCAGAGTGGGATCTGCGACCGGAACCGCGGACAACAGCGCCTGCGTGTAGGGCATTGTCGGCCGCCTGTAGATGTCCCCCGCCGCGCCCGTCTCGACGATCTTGCCCAGATACATCACTGCGACGCGGTCGGACATGTGCTTTACAACCGACAGATCGTGCGCGATGAACAGGTAGGTGAGGCCGCGCTCCTTCTGGAGGTCGCGCAGCAGGTTGATGACCTGCGCCTGGACCGACACATCGAGCGCTGACACGGGCTCATCGCAAACGATGAACCTCGGCTCCACCGCCAGCGCTCGTGCGATGCCTATTCGCTGGCGCTGCCCACCGGAAAACTCGTGCGGGTAGCGACTGGCGTATTCCGCCCGCAGGCCTACTTCATCCAGCAGCCGGCGTACCCTCGTGTCCGCTTCGGCCCCTTCGGCCAGCCGATGAATCGTCATTCCTTCACGAATGGCTGTGCCCACAGTCATTCGCGGATTCAACGACGATACTGGATCCTGAAAAATTATCTGCATCTCGCGCCGCGCGGCGCGGAGCTCGGCCGGATTCATCGCGAGCACATCGCGTCCGGCGAATTTCACCTCACCGGAAGTGGGCTCGATCAGGCGCAGAATCGAGCGGCCTGTTGTTGTCTTGCCGCATCCTGACTCGCCGACGAGTGAAAGCGTTTCGCCCGGCATGATTTGAAATGAGACATCGTGCACCGCGCGGACTTCGCCCACCTTGCGCGCAAAGACTCCCTTGGTGATCGGAAAAACCTTGCGGAGGTTCTTTACCTCCAGAAGCGGCTGTGTCATAGCGCCGCACCGGTCTGTTCGACCAACGGGAGATGCGGGTGGGATCTCCGTTCAGGTTCGACGGCGAGGTGACAGCGTGATGTGTGGCCCTCGGAGATCTGATACAGCGGCGGATGCTCAGTTTCGCATCGCTCCCATGAGTATGGACAGCGATCGCGGAAGCGGCAGCCCGAAGGCCAGGCAGTCGGCGGAGGCACTGTTCCGGGAATTACGTTCAGCCGCTCCCGCGAATCGGTAATCTGAGGCATCGCGTTCATCAGCCCTTCGGTGTACGGATGATGCGCGGCTGCAAAGAGAGTAAGTACAGTTGCCTCTTCGACGATCTCGCCGCCATACATCACAAGTACACGCGTTGCGGTTTCCGCGATGACACCCAGATCGTGCGTGATGATCAGGATGGAAGTACCGAGCCGTTTTTGAAGGTCGGATAGAAGCTCGAGGATCTGCGCCTGGATGGTGACGTCCAATGCCGTTGTGGGCTCGTCGGCAATCACCAGTGCGGGGTTCATCATGAGAGCCATGGCAATCAGAACCCTCTGACGCATTCCACCTGAAAGCTGATGCGGATATTGCTTTGCGCGTTCCTCAGGCGATGGGATCCCGGTCAGCGTCAGCATCTCCACCGCGCGATTCCATGCATCCTTTCTCGATCCCGTTCCGTGCACCCTCGCAACCTCTGCAACCTGGTCACCGACGGTGAACACCGGATTGAGGGCGGACATAGGCTCCTGAAAAATCATTGCGATGCGGTTGCCGCGCACCTTCCGCATTTCGGAGTCGTTCAGTGCAATGAGATCCTTTCCCTCGAATACGACCCTGCTTCCTTTCTCTATCCGGCCCGGCGGCTGAATCAGGCGGAGTATCGACAGGGCAGTGACGGACTTGCCGCATCCCGACTCACCAACGATGCCAAGCGTTTCGCCCGCGTGAACGACAAAAGACACACCGTCCACCGATCGTGCTACAGCCGACGATGAATGGAAAAACGTGCTCAGGTTTTCTACAGAAAGCAGAGGTTGACTCATTCAGTTGCTGTGTGCCTGGGCGAGAGCGCGCGGAGCAGCGCATCACCTAGAACGTTGAACGCCATTACGGTCAGTATGATTGCCAGTCCCGGAAAGAGGGAGATCCACCAGCTTGTCGCGATCTGGTCGGTTCCGTCCTGAATCATGTTGCCCCAGCTCGCCATCGGCTGGCGCACTCCGACTCCGAGCCATGACAGCCCCGCTTCCAGCACAATGACGTGACCAATTCCGAGCGTCGCCGCGACCACGACTGGCGTGACGACGTTAGGTAGAATGTGCCGTACCAGTGTCCGCATGCGAGTTGCGCCGAGTGCTGTCGCCGAAGCCACAAAATCCTGTGCCCTCAACGCAAGAACCTGACCCCTCACAAGACGTGCCAGCCCATACCACCCGGTGATGCCGAGAACGACAATGAATCCTGCGACGGGAATGTCGCGCCACGCCGCGAATATCGCGAGGAGAAATAGAAGCCGGGGAATTGCGAGGAGAGTATCGAGCAGCCGTTCGAGGATCGTCGCCATGAGCCCGCGAGCGAAGCCGGCTGCGGCGCCGTACGCCGTTCCGAGCGTGACGCTGACGAGCGTCGCAAAAAGAGCCACGGAAAGGGAAAGCCTGCCGCCGTACAAAAGTCGGCTTAAAACATCACGACTGTATGGATCGGTGCCGAGTGGGTGTGTGCCCGAGGGGGGCATGCTCTGAAGGCGGACGATGTCGGGCTGGGCGTCCGGATCGTATGGAGCAGTCAGCGGGGCGAGGAGACATGGTATGGCGATACACGCGAGGAGGATTAGCGCAAACACGCCCGCCCTGTCGCGCACCAGCCATCGGCGCCCCGCGCGGGTGAAGGTAGAGAGGAGAAGCGGAGTGTCAGAGTTCATCGCGCAGCCGTGGATCCAGCCAGCGGTAAAGCCCGTCTGCGAGAATGCTCCCGGCGACGACGAAAGCGCTTCCAAGAATCACTGACGCTGTAAGAAGCGGATAATCCCGGCTCTGAATTGAATTCACGATCAGCAGCCCCATCCCGGGCCAGGAGAAAACCTTCTCTACGAATACCGCACCGGTCAGCAGGGCCGGGAAGGCGACACCCAACAGAGTGATGATCGGGAGCAGCGCGTTCCGCAGCGCGTGGCGCGAGATCACTGCGTTCTCCGCAATGCCTTTGGCACGAGCGGTATTCACGTACTCGGACGGCAGTGTGTCTATCAGCGCAGCCCGCTGATGTCGCGCGATTAGAGGGAAGTAAAGCAATGCAAGTGTCAGCGCCGGCAGGATCAGGTGCTTTACCCTGTCGACGAAGCGACCCCCGGGGCCGAGCATATCATACATGACCGGATCAACAGCCCCTCCAATTGGAAAGAGCGGTACCCAGTACGCAAATCCCACCAGAATGAGCAGCGCCAGCCAGAAGTCAGGCACGGAAAAAAAAGTGAGGGAGATGCCGCCGAGAACCCGGTCAATGCGCTTGCCACGATTGATTATCTGGGCGACAGCAACCCCAATGCCCACCACGAATCCACCGATCAGGCCCGAGAGCATGAGCAGCATGGTGTTGGGCAACGCATCGATCAGGGCGTCACTGACAGGCCGTTGAAGCGAAAACGAAAAGCCAAGATCCCCCCGAAACACGCTTGTCACATAGCGCACATACTGTTCGGAAAGAGGGCGGTCGAGGCCGTAAGCGTGTCTCCAGCTCTCTCGCACCGCCGGGGTTATTGACGGGTTTTCCATCGCTGCGGCAAACGGATCGCCGGGCGCGGAGTGAATCAGAAGAAATACAATGGTGGTCACGAGGGCTATCACCACCAGCCCGTGTCCCAGCCGGCGCGCCAGAAATGCGCCCACCGGCTACCGGCTACCGGGCACGCGGTCGCGAGCAATCCGCTTTTCGGCGGGGATCGTCCAGTCCGCGACATTTGCCCACCACGCGTCGGGCCGAACGCCCGAAGTCTGTATCCGCTTGTGCACCGCAATCACTCCCTTCGGCTCGGCGAGCCAGATGGCGGGAGCGTCGTCGATGATCAACTGATAGGCCTGTGTAAAATATTTTCTGCGCCCTTCGAGCGTTCCGGCGGCGAGCGCGCTGTCCACCTGTGCGTCGAATACGGGGTTTTCGTACGAGCCATAGTTGGTGCCGCTGGAAGAGCGGCTGCCCGCGCTTCCCCATGTCTGCCGAATTCCCCCCGGACTGGGTTCAACGTGCCAACCTCCGAGGACGGCGTCGAAATCGCGGCTGGTTTCACGATCCACAAAAGCCGCAAAATCGACATTCTCGATGTTGACTTTCACTCCCGCCTGGCGAAGCTGCTCCTGGATCAGTATCGCCATAGTCGCCCGCGACTTGCTCGAGCTGGGAACAGTCAGTGTGAACTCGAGTTTGCGTCCTCCCTTCACTCGCACTCCGTCCCGGTCCGAGACTTTCCAGCCGAGCGAATCGAGTGTCCTGATTGCGGCGGCGCGATCGAATGGAAGCTGTTGGAGTGCGTCGGTGTCAGTCGTAGGAAATGCTCTTACGGTGGGGCCCACAGAGACGCTTGCCAGCGGTCCGTAGGCGTTGCGGACAATGCTGCTCCTGTCGAGGGCCATCGTCAGTGCCCTGCGGAGGGGGCGGCTTGCAAACAGCGGGTGGGCAGTTGTCCGCGCTTTCCGTCCCTTGAGATTGAACTGGAGGAAGAAGTAGTCGAGTCCTGGCGTGAAGCTGGTGACGATATCGTCATTCCTCGAAATGTCCGAGAGACTCGACGACGCAACCTGCTCTAGAACGTCGGCCTCTCCCCCGAGGAGCCGCGCAAGCGCCGCGTTGAAGTCGCGGGCAATTGTCATGATGACGCGGTCGAGCCCGGGCCTGCCACGATAATTAACCGTGTCGGCGGCCAGTTCTATTGACTGGCCTGCCGCCCATTTCACGAATCTGAAACGCCCGCTGCCAATCGGCGAGCGCGCAAGGGATGACGTGCGAAGCGCGGTGCCACGCGTGTCACCCAGCAGATGCGAGGGCAGGATCGACATGGTGTTGACTGCATCATAGAACTGCATTGGCGACCGCTCGCGAAACCAGACAATGGCCGTGAGACTGTCACTCGCAGTGACGGAATCAATTGAAACAAGCGATACGGCAAAAGGAGATCCGTTTTCAGAATCGGAATACAGCCGGTATGTGTATGCGACGTCTCTCGCCGTGACGGGAACACCATCGTGCCACCGCGCGCGCGGGTCGATGTGGAATGCAATCGACAACGAGTCAGCCGCCCATTCCCAGCTTTTCGCCAGACGCGGCCTGAACCCCGAATCACCCACGGTGTTCAGCGAATCGCCAATGTCGGCAAGGCGGTCATATATCAGGTCACCAATAATCCGCCCGGGGACCGTGGACGTCAGGGGCGGGAGCAGTGTCTCGGGGTCTCCCCCGACGGAAACGACCAGCGTCCCGCCAGCGGCGGCCACCGGGGCTCCAGCCGTTGACGCAGCCTTGTCAGGCCCGCACGCCGCAAGCACCAGTGCCAGCAGCACGGGGAGGACTTTCATTTTCTGGGATCCTGGATTTGTCACGTGCGCACAAAGTTGTGTACTCATCTCCGCCACGTCCACAGTTCATTGCGATAGTGCTCCAGATATCGCCTCGAGCGAACCTCGACACTCGCTTCGTGGATCACGGTCGCGTTCGAGTCTTCCAGCTTACGCACGGCTGCAAAAAGATTGTCCGAGACCTCGTCCGCAGACGGCTCGCGGCCGAGGAGTCTTGAAAGAGTTGAAGCCATTGGCGAAACCATCCCGTTCCCTGTTGATATAAGGAGCGACGCAATCAAGCCTTGATCGTCACGAACGAGAATCGAGCCGTGCTGAAGAAAAGCACCACGCTCGCGATACTGGGCACTTCCCACCAGCTTGGCGCCGTCTGCGATCAATTCTCCCTCTGCCGGCGAGGAAAAGCAGGGCAGTTCTCCTGGGGCAGGTGTCGGCGAGCCCGAGCTCGAGGGCGTGGCGTCTACTCCCATCTGCTTCAGCGCCTCAATGAGAATTTCGTTGATGCGTTCGTACGACGCGTGGAGAGAACCCCCATCGGCGATTGGTCCCGTTACGCTGTAGGTCACCTCGTGATGATGTATCAGTGCCCGGCCGCCGGTAGGCCGCCTCACGACTTCGAGTCCGGCGGCCGCAATCTTCTCCCTGTTGTACCGCCCGGCAGCCAGCTGATTGCGTCCGAGCGAAAGCGTCGGCGTCTCCCACGAGTAGACAGACAGGACGGTTTCCCCGGTCTCGCGCGCACGGTCGATCAGTGCAGTGTCGCGGGCCATATTGTCCGCCGCAGGGCGGGGCGGGACGAACATAAGCCGCCAGGCGGATGAAGTACGCGGGTGTGTCATGCCATGTTAAATTGACACCACTATGGCGACGACAATCAAGCAGTTGGAGACCGCGCTCCGGCCGGCCGAGTCATTCGTGCCGCGACATATCGGGCCAGACGCCGAAGATATAGAGAAGATGGTTGCTGCAATCGGCTTTCAGACGCTGGATGAACTGATCGATGCGACAATCCCGGAAATGATCAGGCTGCGTGCGCCGTTCGAAGTCGGCCCCGCCAGGTCCGAGCAGGAGGTACTTGCCGAGTTCCGTGCACTTGCTGCGCGAAACAAGGTGTATCGCTCGTTCATCGGCATGGGCTACTCGGACACCGTGACACCGCCCGTCATTCAGCGCAACATCATCGAGAATCCGGCCTGGTACACGGCGTATACGCCCTACCAGGCGGAGATCGCGCAGGGACGTCTGGAGGCGCTGCTCAATTTTCAGACAATGGTCATCGACCTGACTGGAATGCAGATAGCCAACGCGTCCCTCCTCGACGAGGCGACGGCTGCCGCCGAGGCGATGACTATGAGCTACGGCGTTAAGGGCCGTGACGGGAAAGAAGTTTTCCTCGTGTCTGACGATTGCCACCCGCAGACTATAGATGTAGTACGGACGCGCGCGGGAGTGAGGGGAATTACGGTAACGGTTGCCGACATTCGCACCGCGGAAATTGGCGCTGATGTTTTTGGTGTGTTGCTTCAGTACCCGGCCTCCGATGGCGCGGTGCGCGACAATCGCGAGGTTGTTGAACGTGCTCACAGCGCTGGCGCACTCGTGACGGTCGCGGCAGATCTTCTCGCGCTTGCGCTTCTTGTTCCGCCGGGAGAGTGGGGCGCCGACATCGTCGTCGGCAACTCGCAGCGCATGGGAGTTCCGCTCGGCTACGGCGGTCCGCACGCTGCGTTTTTCGCAACGCGCGATGAGTTCAAGCGGCAGATCCCTGGCCGCATCATCGGAGTTTCGCGTGACGTTGCGGGCAATCCCGCCCTTCGCATGGCTCTCCAGACACGCGAGCAGCACATTCGCCGTGAGAAGGCGACGAGCAACGTGTGCACCGCGCAGGTGCTTCTCGCAGTCGTTGCGAGCATGTACGGCGTTTATCACGGGCCAGATGGAATTCGCCGTATTGCTGAACGAGTGCACCAGTTCACGACGGTACTTGCCGAGGGGCTGCGACGGCTGGGCTTCAAAGTCGCCCACGAAGATTTCTTCGACACAGTTCTGGTTGAACTCGGCGACAAATCCTCAAGTGAGATTATCGCCGCGGCAGCGGAACGTCGTATCAATCTCAGACCAATGGGAGAGAACGCTGTCTGCGTTGCGCTCGATGAGACGGTCACGGAGGCAGATCTTTCAAATCTCTTCGCGGCATTTGGCAACACCGGCGACATGACGCCCGCAGCAATCGCTTCGGGCGCCGACCCGCGTTACGACGAGCGCTTCAAGCGAACGACGCCGTTCATGCAGCATGAGGTGTTTAACACGCACCGGTCGGAAACGGAGCTGCTGCGGTACATGTACCGGCTCGAGACGCGCGATCTCTCAC
>JBKJNN010000086.1:0-10171 GCA_046593625.1 Gemmatimonadaceae bacterium
CGACGTCCTTGCCCATCGACGCTGACAACCGCTTCGAATACTGCGGCCGGGTCCACTTGAGTGACGCGATGTGTCCAGTGATGCGAACAGGCCGAAGAGACGATCTCTTTTCACCTGGCTTGGTCAGGAGATGCCGAACCACTTCGACTGAATGGCACATCATGTCGTTGAGGACACCGCCGCCCTGAAGCGTGCCCTGCCAGAACCAGGGCATGTGCGGTCCGCTGTGTTCCTCTGCTGCGCGCGCGAGGAAGGGGCGACCCGTGAGTGCGGCTCCGCGTGTCCAGATAAGCTCTTTGCCGCGCGTGATGTCGGGCGCAAAGAGTTGATTTTCCAGATAGCCGGTATTGAGGCCTACACTCGCCGCTAGCCGCGTGACTTTCTTTGCTTCGGACACGTTACGTGCAAGCGGTTTTTCGCAGGCAAGTCCGCTCAGCGAGGCGCCCCCTTTCAGCGCATTCACTATTTCTTCGACGTTTTCTATTCGCGCCTGGTTTGGCCCGCACAGCCATATCGCGTCGATTGCTGGATCGGCCACCATGTCCGAAATCGAGCGGTAGGCGCGAGCATCGCCGACTTCCATGTCGCGCGCATGGGCAGCAGCAGAGGATGCGCGCTTCGCGTTGGGACTCCAGACTCCGCGAACGTCAGCATCCCGAACTCCGGTGAATGCCTGCATGTGAAAGCGGGAATTGAATCCGCTTCCGATGAACCCGACTCCGAGTGACATCAGCTGCGCTTCACTGGAACGCGGGTCTTCATCAGGTCATGCGACACACCAAGCTTGGCCATCGCCTCAGGAGGACAGCCGTTCCAGCCGGGGTTGAACGTGTTGCCGATGTAACGCACATCCTTGTAGCCCATCTCACTCGAGAAAAAGCCGGACGCGGTGAGGTCGCGAAGCCGGGTGAAGAATGCAACACCATTGCTGTGCTCCGGCTTTGCCTTCTTCGGCCACGCTATATCATCGAGGATCTGTCGCCGCTGCAAGTCTGTTGCGAGCACGAATTTCTTTCCGTACCGCTCATGCGATTCGCGGTCGAACCAGGCGAGGCCACCCTGCATCGACGTCCTGCTGTTGAGCGATGCTTCCTTGTCGGCCATCAGCCAGTCCATGTACTCGGGGACTTTTGCATCGGTTGCACTTCCGGATCTCTCGTCCTTCGGGATGATGTAGTCAACCAGCATTCTCACCGTTGTCCATTCGGATGACGAGAAGAACTTTGGGACGTACGGCGCGGCTTCAGTCGCGGGTTCGAGCGCAAATACACGCGTGGCTCGCTCTATCTGAGGCGCTGTCAGATCCCACGACAGCGCAAACGGGAGGATCGCCATCGCTTTGACGGCATCGCGGCGGTCCATATCGCTCATAGCGCCCTCGCTTTCATCTGTGCAGTTATGTAATCGGAGGTGCGCCAGGCGAGAGCCAGGATCGTCCATGTGGGATTTTTGTCGGCCTGTGAGACGAACGGCGCTCCGTCAGCAATGAACAGGTTCTTCACGTCATGCGCCTGGCAATCTCCACTTACGACTGATGTTGCGGCGTCACTGCCCATGCGGGCCCCGCCGAGTTCGTGGATGATCTGCCCGCCGGCGGCGATGCCGTAGCCATCTTCCTTGCTCGGCATTGGATCGAAAACCTGACCACCCATGTGCGTAATCAGGGACCTGAACGTTTCCTGCATGTGCTTCACCTGGTTGATCTCGGCGTCGGTCCACTTCCAGTGAAAGCGAAGGACTGGAATTCCGAAGCGATCAACGACTGAAGGATCGATCTCGCAGTACGTGTCGTCGTTGGGGATCATCTCGCCGCGACCGTCGAAGCTGATTGTAGCGCCGTAGTAGCGACGGTAATCCTGCTTGAGCTTGGCGCCGTATCCGCCGCCCGGCGGGTATCTGTGGATGCCACCCATGAAGCCGGCGCCCGGCTGCCGTACGCCGCCCCCTACTTCTATATGATAGCCGCGGGGGAAATCGAGCTTCTTGTTGTCGAGCCACCACGGCATGTAGACGTGCATGCCACCAGCGCCGTCTTCGTTGTGGCCGGCGTGATTCTCCATCGCGGGGATGTAACCCGACACGCCAGCACCGGTTGTGTCCGTGATGTATTTGCCGACTGTGCCGCTCGTATTCGCGAGACCGTTGGGGAATTGTGAACTGCGCGAATTGAGAAGCAGCCGGGCGGTTTCGAGAGCACTGGCTGCCAGGACGACAACTCTCGCGCGCACTTCCGTGTCCGCGCCTGTTCGCTTGTCAACGTAAGACACTCCGGTCGCGCGGCCGTCCGGGCCCATGAGGACCTCGCGCACCATTGCGTTGGTTGTCAGCGTGACGTTCCCTGTCTCCAGCGCGGGCGCTATGAGAACATCAGGACTCGAAAAATTCGATTTGGTGGCACAGCCACGGCCGCACTGACCGCAATAGTGACACGCCTGTCGCCCGTTGAGGGGTTTGGTGATTACCGACCGGCGCGCGGGAATGCAGGTGATGTCGAGATCATCGCTCGCCTTCTTCACCAACAATTCGTAGCAGCGCGGAGCAGGGGGTGGCTGGAACTGGCCGTCGGGCTCGTTGTGAATTCCTTCGCGGCTTCCGTAGATACCGATGAGCCGGTCAACTCTGTCGTAATACGGCGCGACATCGTCGTACGAGATCGGCCAGTCGTCGCCCATTCCGTCGAGAGACTTTCTGCGAAAATCGTCAGGCCCGAACCGAAGCGAGATTCGGCCCCAATGATTGGTTCGTCCCCCGAGCATCCGCGCGCGCCACCAGAGAAATCGTGTTCCCGGCGCGGTGGTGTAGGGTTCACCGTCAATTTCCCATCCGCCTTCACAACCGTCGAATTCCCCGAAGGGCTTGAGACGTGTGGACCCACCGCGGCGCGGCGATGCGTAATTGGGAAATAGCATCTTGGAATCGCGCGAGCCGTACCATTTCTCGCCTGCTTCGAGGAGCAATACATCTGCGCCGGCTTTGGCGAGCGCGTACGCTGCCATTCCGCCGCCAGCGCCTGAGCCGACGATGCATACATCGTACGTCTTTCGGGGGGCAATTGACTTCATCTCGACCTTGATCTGGAATGCGTGAAATTATGAATCGCGGCATGCGAGCACTAGAGCCGCGGCTCAGCCGTCGAATCTCAGCGCTTTCAGATAGCGATAGCTGCGGCGCAGCGACGCGAGCGGATCGTTCGGCTCGTCGTGCTCGACAAAAACATGTCGAAGGCCGGCGCTTGTGCGGTGCGAGAGAAGTTCGCGCCAGCCGATGACGCCGTCGCCTACATCCAGCATCGCGTTGGCCGGGGGCGGGCCCATGTCCTTCACATGCAGCATGTGGAATCTGCCAGGGTATTTCCTGAACCAGTCCAGCGGATACTGCCCGGCCTGACGCATCCAGAAGACGTCTGCTTCCATCGCCAGGTTTTCGGGGGTGCAGGTTCGCAGCAGATAGTCATAAGGAACCGTCGTGCCGATCGGAGCAAATCCGTAAGTGTGATTATGGAAGGCGAGCTGCATACCCGCGGCGCGGGCGCGCTCGCCTGCAAGATTGAGCTTCTCCGCCACCCTCGCATAACCGTCCAGGGTGCGATCCTGTTCGTCTATCCACGAAAGAGTGACATATCGTATTCCCAGAGTGTTCGCGTCGCTCAGCGTTTCGTCCAGCTTCTCGCTGATGTCCGATATTCCGACGTGCGATGAAGGGGCCTTGAGCCCATTCACGTCGAGAATCCTCCTGATGTTTTTTGCAGGAAGTCCGAAAAGCCCCGCGAACTCAACCTCTCTGTATCCAATTGAGGCGACGGAGGCGAGAGTACGTTCCACGTTCTCTCTCATCAGCTCGCGAACGGTGTAAAGCTGAACGCCAATGCGTTCCAGGCGCGCACTCGACGGCCCATGCTGAGCGAGCGCCGTACCCGCTTTCATGCCTGCGAGAGCTCCCGCAACTGTGGCTACAAAACCGCGACGGTCGAGCAACTCAATCAATGCCTGAACTGGCGCTGGGCGGTGAATACCATCGCGATGCCGTGCTCGTCGGCCGCCGCGATGACGTCGTCATCCTTCACCGATCCACCGGGCTGAACGATCGCCGTGATGCCGGCCTCAGCGGCCTGATCGATGCCGTCCCGGAATGGGAAGAACGCGTCAGATCCAAGTACGGCTCCCTGCGTTTCGTGCCCTGCGGTTTTCGCTTTATGAACGGCGAGGAACGCAGCGTCCACCCGTGACATCTGTCCCGCGCCGATACCGATGGTCGCGCCATCACGCGCAAGCAGAATCGCATTGGATTTGACGCTGCCGACTGCACGCCAGGCGAATGTCAGATTCACGCGCTCCTCATCTGTGGGCTGGCGTCGCGTCACGACAGTCCAGTCGCCGATCTCCGTCAGCGGCTGTGCACGCTCCTGAAGCAGAAATCCCCCACGCACCCTTTTGTAATCGAGAGCGTGCTTGTTCCACGACGCCCGGCCAGCCAGCACGCGCAGGTTCTTTTTCCGTCCGAGAATCTCCAGGGCTTCATCATCGAACGAAGGAGCAACCACGCACTCGACGAAAAGGCTCGACACGGCTTCCGCCGTTTCAGCATCAACCGGGACTGTGAACGAAATGACAGATCCGAATGCAGACAGCGGATCGCACGCGAGAGCCTTTCTGTATGCTTCCAGTGCGGTGTTGCCAGTGGCAAGCCCGCTCGGCGTCGTATGCTTGACGATGGCGCAGCAGGTCTCTCCCACAAACGCGTCGGTGGCCAGCAGCGCGCCTTCGAGATCGAGGAAGTTGTTGAACGAGAGATCCTTGCCGCCCTTTTGGACCAGGTTCGCCAGTCCCTTGCCGGGATTCTCAATGTAGAACGCTGCCCGCTGGTCGGGATTCTCCCCGTATCTGAGCGTGAGGGCTTTTGACATGGAAAGAATTGCCCGCTCCGGGAATTCCTCGTTCCGCTCGCAGGCAAACCAGTACGCGATGGCGCTGTCATACGCGGCCGTGTGCGAATAGACCTTCTCAGCCAGCCGACGCCTCAGGTCGAGATCGTCGTGCTCGGCCTCGAGCGTCGCAAGGACCCGGGTGTAGTCCGATGGATCCACCACCACTGTGACCGACGCAAAATTCTTCGCGGCTGATCGCAGCATCGAGGGGCCGCCGATATCGATATTCTCGATGACTTCTTCCGGGCTCACATCCGGCTTCGATGCCGTAGCCTGAAAGGGATAGAGATTCACGGCGACGAGATCGATCGGAGCAATCCCGTGCTCGGCGGCAACGCGCATGTGTTCAGGATCGTCGCGTCGCGCCAGCAGCCCGCCATGAACGTTCGGATGGAGGGTCTTCACTCTGCCATCGAGAATTTCCGGAAAGCCTGTGAGGTCACTTACCTCGGTGACCTTGAGCCCTTCGGCGCGCAGCGCCTTTGCTGTTCCTCCTGTCGAGACAAGATCCCAGCCGAGTTTGGTGAGACCCTCGGCAAATGGGAGGAGGCCGGTTTTGTCGGATACGGAAATCAGTGCGAGTGGCATTTACAAATCTGCGACAAATTTGCGACCGATGAGCGCGGCCATCATCTCCACCGCACGCGGATAGATGAGATGTTCCACCGCGAGGACGCGTGCGGCGAGTGATTCGGGTGTGTCATCCGCCTCGACCGGGACGCGCCACTGAGCTAGCACCGGACCGTGATCGAACTCGTCATCTACGAGATGGACGGTGACTCCACTCGTCGTGGAGCCGGATTTCAGGACGGCTTCGTGGACTCGCCGCCCGTACATGCCGTGTCCGCCGAACTCCGGAAGCAGGCCTGGGTGCACGTTGACTGTTCGCGATTGGTATTCGCGGACAACGCTGGGCGGAATTCGCTTCATGTACCCAGCGAGAACTACGAGGCCGATGTCATGTTTGCGAAGAATTCCGATAAGCGCCGAACCGTCGTCATCGGCGTTGAATATCTCGGTTGCGATGGATGCAGCGTGGGCCCGCTCCAGTGCGGGAGCGGTGTCACGGTTTGACGCGACGAGTTCGATGGCCCCTGAAGCCTGCTCCGCGACCGCGGAAAAGTGGTCGATCAAGGCCTGTAGATTGCTGCCTCTACCCGAGGCAAGCACTGCGATGCGAACGGTCATTTGCGAGTCTATCGCGCGCCGGGCCCTTCGGTAAGTCTTTCGGGCATCAGTTGCTGCAGAGATACCAGTCAAGCGCGGTGCCTAGCGACGGGGCTACGCGAGCCTGCGATTGGGCCGCTTCCCGATCTTCTTTCGAGGTGTCAGGAGATGCAACAAGGACGGCGTGACCACCGAGCAGCAATCCCGGCTCGATGTCGCGGAACTTGTCGCCAACGTAGAGCGCGCTCGAGAGATCTATCTCCGGGTGCTCGTCCTGCGCATTACGGAAGAGCAGGGTTCCCGGTTTGCGGCATTCGCACCCGTCATCGGGACCATGCGGGCAGTAGTACGTGGCGTCTATGCGTGCGCCGGCTTCAGCCAGCATCTGGTCGAGTCTCGCTGTTATCAGCTCATGATCGGCAACAGTGAGCTTCCCGCGCGCGATACCCGACTGGTTCGTTACAACTATCACCGGAATCAGGAGTGCGTTGATCCGGGCGATTGATTCGGCAGCTCCAGGCATCAGCCGCACCTGGTCGGGATGCGCGAGATAGTGCACATCCTCGATGATCGTCCCGTCGCGGTCGAGAAAGACCGCAGTCGGCAGCTGGTTCAAGCCAGCGCGGCTGCGACCGCTGCTATAAACCCGCGGTCGTGATCGCGGGGTACGCTTCGCATGTCGAGAAGAAGTCTGCCCGCTTCGATATGTCCGATGACGGCGCTATCCCCGTTACGCAGGGCCGCCTCCATTCTCTGCACATCGTCGGACAAGGCAAGGGCAAAAGATGGGATCCCATGCGTGGGGAACGCTCCCGCACCAACGCCCGCAGTGCTCGGCACCACCGTTGTCGATATTCCAGAGTCTAGCAGCACCTCCGCCGCAGACTCACACCGAACGCGAATCGATTCCGCCGATGCGGCAATCATCGCCAGCACGGGAATCTCATCGAGTGCGCGCGCCGGATCGCGATAGAGCTCCAGCGTCGCAGCGAGCGCAGCAATCGTCAGCTTGTCCACACGCATTGCGCGCGCAAAAGGATCCTGCCGCAAGCGAGCAACCGCGCTGCGCGCGCCGAGTACGATCCCTGCCTGCGGGCCGCCGAGCAGCTTGTCACCGCTCATCAGTACAATGGTCGCGCCTGCCCCGAGGGCTTTACTCGCGGTCGGTTCACCGGCCAACCCGGACTGCGCGAGATCCATCATGAGCCCGCTGCCCAGATCGTGAACAACAGGCAGACCATGCTCCGCAGCTACGGCTGCAAGTGATTCCACCCCGACTTCCGCAACGAATCCTGTCTGGGAGAAGTTGCTACGATGAATCTTCGCGATCGCCCCCGTGCGTGGAGTGATGGCGCGTGAGTAGTCTTCGAGATGAGTGCGGTTGGTGGTGCCGACTTCAACGAGCTTTGCACCACTTCGCGCCATGATATCGGGAACTCTGAAACTTCCCCCGATCTCCACCAGCTCGCCTCGTGATACGATGACTTCGCGGTCGCGAGCCAGCGCGCTGAGAGAAAGGACGAGAGCAGCCGCGCAATTGTTCACGACAATTGCATCCTCGGCCCCTGTCAATTCGCGCAGCAGATCGACGCAATGGACGTATCGAGAGCCGCGTTTTCCTGATTCCAGGTCGTATTCGAGATTCGTGTAACCGCGCGCCACGTTCTCTATTGCCGCAACGGCCGAAGGGGCTAGCGGCGCGCGCCCGAGGTTGGTGTGCAGGATTACGCCAGTGGCGTTGAACACAGGTCGCAGCGATCGTCGTTCCATCGCCGCGACGTGAGCGGAGATTCTCTGTCCCCAGTCGGCACCGTCATCCGATGTCACTGCGCCGGAACGTGCTTCATCAACTGAGCGACGCACAGCATCGACAACGACACTGCGGGGATGACTGTCGAGCAGCGCGAGCACATCCTCGCGCTCGAGCAGCGCACTTACGCTGGGCAGCGCTCGCCGGGGATCACTCACCGGCCTGGTTCACCGCTTCACAGGTTGTGGTACGCTCGCAGCCGGCGGTGCGGTCACGCTCGGTGCCGCAGGTGGTGCAGGTGCCGGAACTGTGAGTTGCGCCTCGGTCGAGCGTGGAATTCCATTCAGACTCACGATTCCGACGACACTCACCCTGTAGGTGGTTCGCGGGGTGAGCGGGCGCGCAAGCTTCACGATGAGTGATCTCGCAGGCACGGCACGTTTTAGACGACGCGCTGCTGCTGTGGTATCGGGCGGCGGGGATGAGACCGAGAGAACACCGACTTCTACGGAATCCGACCCTCTCACCCGCACGTTGGCAGGAATTGCGGGGCGTGTCACAGAAAGCAGGTTGTCGAACAGCAGTTCGATTGTGATCGAATCCCGCAGTGAAACGCTCTGGAGTCTTGCTCCGAGCGAATCATGAGTGAAAGCGTAGAGATCCACCGTGGCGGTATCTGTCAGTGTAACAGTCGCCGAGTCCCAGGGCTCACGCGGGTCAAGGCCGCGGTTGCTGTTGTCATCGCTGATTCCGCGAACCAGATACGCACCGGGTGGAACGTTGGGCACCACGAAGTTCCCGGTTGAATCAGTCGTTGCGACATACACTAGTGTCGTGTCATCGCGTGGCTTCACTTCGACAAACCCGGCGCGCGATATCGCTCTCGCTTCACCCCAGTTGAAGAGCGTACCCGTGATTCTCGACGTAGGAATCGTGGCACCAGTAGCGAACATCGTCACGGCTCCAGTGTTTCTGACATTGCCGCGCAAATCGCTCACGCCGGGAAGCAGCGTGATCGTATAGACAGTGTTCTTTCTCCATCCAGAGCGGGGACGCACCGAAATCTCATTTCGATGCCAATCCACCTTGGGGCTTCCGTCCCTAGGCGAGATGAGAAACAGCGCCTCCAGTGATGGAACGGATGACGGTCGTTCGCTCACGACTTCGTCAAAACGAAAAATCACTTCGCGAGGTGTCGTCGCAGTCTTTCCGCTGTCGGGCACGATTCGTACGATTTTCGGAGCCTCAGTATCGACTGGCCCTCCCGGCGGAACGCCGGGAGACGCGCAAGCGGCGGCAAGTGCGATCAACAAGCCAGGCAGCCCGTGCCTCATGATCCGCACAACGAAGCGACCTTTTCGGAAAGCTGACCTTTTCGTGCCGTCCACTCGCCCTGCTTGATCCGTTCCGCCTCCACCACGTGTGCAGGCGCACGATCGGTGAATCCGGGATTGGAAAGTCTCGCGTTCAATGCCGTAAGCTGGTTGTCGAGCTTTGAAAGCTCTTCCTTTGCCTTTCGGCATTCCTTCTCCAGATCGATTGCTCCTTCCAGCGAAATATGGATGCTGCTTCCGCTGGAAAGCAGAATCGTCGCACCGGACTCATCGGCCTCGCCAATCTCGCACCGCGTGAGGCGCTGAATGAATCCGGCCTCATCAGTAAATATTTCCTGGTCCCGCGCTGAATTCGGCCCCGCCCCGGACGTTTTCAGCGTCGCGGTAATCTTGTTGCCTGGAGGAATCGAGTAGTCGGCACGCAGCTGCCTGATTGAATTGATTGCCTCGCGCACCAGCTCGAACTCGAGCTCCGCACCGAATCTGTCATCGTGCTCCGGCCACGCCGCGCGCGCGATGAAATCAGTTCGCTCCGTACCGGTGGACGGCAGCCGCCTCCACAACACGTCAGTGATGAACGGAACTATCGGCTGAAGCAACCGCAGAGCCGCGTCAAACGCATGAACGAGAACCGCTCTCGCCACTTCGCCGTCATCGCCCCCTGCGGCAAGGCGGCCCTTTGTGCTTTCCAGATACCAGTCGGCAAGCTCATTCCAGACGAAGCGCCGCGCGGTCTCCGTGTATTCACTCAGTCGCAGGCCGGCCTTCAATTCGCTCGCGTCCCACAGGCCATCCACCGGGCGCGCCGGCCCAAGGGCCACATTGCACTCGTCAATCGCCGTATTCAGCGATTGAAGTATCCACCGGTCTGCTCGGCCCAGTCTCGACGCATCGATCGCACTCAGAGACATCACCGAATCAGTGCCCACGTTGGTCAGGAGAAAACGACCGATGTTCCAGAGCTTGGTGACGAAATTTCTGCCCGGTGCAAACGAC
>JBKJNN010000175.1:0-8115 GCA_046593625.1 Gemmatimonadaceae bacterium
GCAGGATGGACAGGTGAAAGGGCCGAGGAATTCTCACGCGTTTCTACGGCAATCGGCGAGTCTGACGATCTGCGCATGTCGTACTCCAGCAGCGTTGCGAACGAATCAGACATTGGGGTTGCCCTGGAAGCTGCATTCGCGCGGAATAGAAAGCATGATATCCGACGGGGCCTGACGCACTCGGGCCCCCATCGGGACGATCTCTCACTCACACTCGGAGGTCGCGATCTGCGCGTGTTTGGATCGGCGGGGCAACAGCGCACGGCGGCAATCGCGCTCAGGATGCTGGAGGTTGCCACGCTTCGTACGAGCCGTGAGATGTCGCCCCTGCTCCTCCTCGATGACCCCTTTGCCGAGCTCGACGTAAAACGCTCTGCGAGCATTCTCGAGCTGTTGCGCGGAGCCGGGATGGGGCAGACGGTGCTGGTGGTTCCGCGACCGAGTGATATTCCTCCGGAGCTGGTGGGGCTCGAGCGCCGTCGGATTCATGGTGGGATCATCGAGGAGGAGCAGGGCAGGTGACGAGCAGAAAAAAGAGCGTGCCCTCGCCGATTGGAGATGTGGTAGGTGAGTTCCTGTCGCAAAGTGGCCTGGCGAAGCGTGTTCGCCAGGCAACGGCGATAGAGGAGTGGCCGGCGGTAGTTGGGGAGAAGATCGCCTCAGTGACGAAGGCGCTTTCGATCACTCCGGACGGTACTCTTTTCGTTGCGGTTGCGACTCATGGCTGGATGACGGAGCTGTCTCTGATGGAGCCCGAGCTGCTGAAGGCATTGAATGCTGTGAGAACGCGGGAGAAGGTGAGAAAAATCAGGTATCGACTGGACGGCTAACTTCTTGAATGGCAGTACCTTAGCGACTGCTACGGATGTTGCCAAAACACGCCTTCTGCATTAGATTATTCAAGCTACCGGACAACCTGTATTCGGCTTGTGTTCGGTCCCCCCTCTGGACCTCCATATAACTTCATGGCGAAGACTAACAATCCCGGCGAATCGCGTTACGATGCAGGACAGATTCAGGTGCTCAAGGGCCTCGAGGCAGTGCGAAAAAGGCCGGGAATGTACATCGGATCGACGTCATCAAGAGGTTTGCATCACCTTGTCTACGAAGTCGTGGACAACTCTATCGATGAAGCGTTGGCGGGTCATGCTTCGAAAATCTCGGTGGTCATTCATGCCGACGATTCGATTACGGTGATCGACGATGGGCGCGGAATCCCGGTGGATATCCATCCTACCGAGAAGATTCCGGGTGTAGAGCTGGCGATGACGGTCCTCCATGCCGGCGGAAAATTCGACAAGAACACGTACAAGGTCTCCGGCGGTTTGCACGGAGTTGGCGTGTCGGTCGTGAACGCGTTGTCGGAGCAGCTCAAGGTCTGGATCAAGCGCGATGGCAAGGAGCACTACATGGACTTCGTGCGGGGCTATACGCGCACGAAGCTGTCGGTGATTGGAAAGGTCAGCCGCGAGTCGGGCACGAAGGTGTGGTTCAAGCCCGATCCCGAGATTTTCACCGAGCTTACCTACGATTACGACACGCTCGCCAACCGTCTGCGCGAGCTGTCCTTCCTCAACAAGGGTGTCGAGATCCACATCCGTGACGAGCGCGAGGGCCGGCAGAAGGACGAGATGTTTCAGGCAAAGGGTGGATTGAGGGAGATGGTGGCGTACCTCAACACCACCCGCAAAGCGCTGCACAACGAAGTCGTGTACATCGAGGCCGAACGTGACGACGTCGAGATAGAACTGGCGTTTCAGTACAATGACGGGTACAACGAAAACGTCTTCTCTTTCGTCAACAACATCAATACGCATGAGGGCGGAACGCACCTCACGGGCTTCAAGTCGGCGCTCACGCGTACGATCAACGCCTATGCGTCAAAGAACGCGACGAAGAAGAACGGGGACGTAACTCTTTCGGGTGACGATGTTCGCGAAGGCCTCACTGCAGTGCTCTCGGTGAAGGTTCGCGAACCACAGTTCGAGGGACAGACAAAGACCAAACTCGGCAACTCGGAAGTCGAGGGCGCCGTCAAGACCGTGGTCAACGAGATGCTCGGCGCATTCCTCGAGGAGCATCCGAGAGTCGCCAACATCGTGATCGAGAAGGCGGTATCTGCGGCGCGTGCGAGAGAAGCAGCGAGAAAAGCGCGAGATCTTACGCGAACAAAGTCAGCGCTGGATATCGGAAATCTTCCGGGCAAGCTCGCCGATTGTTCACTCAGCGATCCCGCGCTTTGCGAGATCTACCTGGTTGAGGGCGACAGCGCTGGCGGCTCGGCAAAACAGGGCCGCAACCGCGCCTTCCAGGCAATTCTTCCACTGCGCGGCAAGATTCTCAATGTCGAACGCGCTCGTATCGACAGGATTCTTGGCAACGAGGAAATCCGCACCATCGTCACGGCGATTGGTGCTGGCATCAAGGAAGAGTTCACGGTCGAGAACGTGCGCTACCACAAGATCATCCTGATGACCGATGCAGACGTGGACGGAGCGCACATTCGTACGCTGCTGCTCACGTTCTTCTTTCGTCAGATGCCCGAGCTCATCGATGCTGGTTACATCTACATCGCGCAGCCGCCGCTTTATCGTGTTGCGAAGGGCAAGGACGAATACTATGCGTACGACGAAAAGGAACGAGAGGAGCATGTCGCGCGCCTCAGCAATGGCGAGGGCAAGGGATCTGTGAACATTCAGCGTTACAAGGGTCTCGGCGAGATGAACCCGGGCCAGTTGTGGGCAACGACAATGGATCCCGAGACTCGCACCATTCTCAAGGTTACGCTCGAGGATGCGGTACTTGCCGATCATACTTTCCAGACGCTCATGGGCGATGATGTGGAGCCACGCCGTCTGTTCATCGAGCAGAACGCCAAATTCGTGAGCAACCTGGACATCTAGAAGCGAACATCTGGCGCCGGCTCCACCCGTGGAGTGCGGCGCTTGCTACAAGCTCTACAGACTCGTAGTGTGAGTGCGTAACTTTTCCTACAGGCCAGAATGTCCTCGAAGGTTTTGATTCGCCCGCAGAGTGGAGGCTCGCAGACCCTCCTCACGACACCTCGTGGGTCGAAGCGTGCGATACCTCAGGACCTCCTGCGGGAAGCCTCGCTGCGCCTTGGAAAGGTGGCACTCCTCGGTGGTTCCCTGTGGATCCTCGCAACCGTGCTGTTCCACCTGACGTGGTCGTCGCTTCATCCGACCGAGGCATGGCCGGGATTCCGCGGGACAGATGCAGTAGCGGCTTCTGCCGGAATTGTTTCTCTTCTACTCTGGCTCTTCAGCCGCAACGTCGAGCGAAATCCGGACGTTGTGCTCAATCTCGGTCTCGTGTATCTGGTTGGCTCGTCGTTTTTTGTCGGGCTGGTAATGCACTGGGAAGGATCCACTCACGATGCACTAAAGGTTACGATCTCGTGGGTTGGTGTTTCCATCCTCATTTTCAGCGCGCTGCTGCCGGTGGAACCGCGCAAGATGATGGCAGCTGCCGTCATCGCGGCACTGATGAATCCGCTGGCCATGTCGATCACAGGCGTCGAAGGCAGATCTATCGCGGGCGCATTCGTGGCAGGACTGCTGATGCACTACCCCGATCTGCTTCTCGCGGGAGTCGCGGCCACTATTTCGGGCGTGATGACGCGCATGGGACGGCATGTATCCAAGGCGCGGGACATGGGCAGCTACAAGCTGGGTGACCTGATCAAGAAAGGCGGAATGGGTGAAGTGTACCGTGCAACCCACCGCATGCTTGCGCGCCCCGCCGCAATCAAGCTGATACGCGCAGAAATGCTTAGCGCCACCGACGGCGAATCTGCAGACCTCGCCGTGATTCGCTTTCATCGCGAGGCAGAAGCTGCGGCCAACCTCCGGTCGCCACATACCGTCGAGCTTTTTGATTTTGGAGTTACCGAAGACCGTACGCTTTACTTCGTGATGGAACTGCTGGACGGTATGGACCTCGAGACGCTCGTGCGTGACCACGGGCCGCTCCCCGCCCAACGCGTGGTTTTTCTGCTGCGCCAGGCGTGCGAATCGCTCGCTGAAGCCCACTCTCTAGGTCTCGTGCACAGGGACATAAAGCCCGCCAACATCCATGTCGGCAAAGTTGGAGTGCGCCACGACTTCGTGAAGGTCCTGGATTTCGGCCTGGTAAAGTCGGTACACCCCGAGAACATGGAGCACTCACTCGCCACCCAGGTGGGAAGCACCACGGGCACGCCTTCGTACATGGCTCCCGAGATGGCCTTGGCGGAAACTGTCGACGGGCGGGCGGACATCTATGCGCTTGGCTGCGTCGCGTACTTTCTGCTGACTGGGAAGCTGGTCTTCGAGGCGGACACCACCTTCCAGATGATTGCAAAACACCTTCGGAATGATCCGGTTCCTCCATCGGTCCGCGCGGGCATAGACGTTCCCGGACCTCTCGAGGAACTGATACTCAGGTGCCTTGCGAAAGCGCCGGAGGACCGGCCCGAATCCGCTGAAGCACTCGAGTTGGCACTTGCAGCTGTAAGGATCAGACCGTGGACACAAGCCGAGGCGACCGAGTGGTGGAAACAGCCGGCCACTTCGAGTTCCGTTCCATCGGAGGCCATCAGCCAGAGGGTGGAACTTGCGCACATGCAGTGATTTTCCGATGGTACACCCGCACCGCTTTCAATAAACGCAGGCAGATAGAATATCCCCGCCTCCCTTCTAGTCGGCCCTCGGCCGCACAGCACCCCTGGATCTGCCCCATCGGAAGGGCGATCCGGATCAGGCGTTCCGCAGGATTTGCTGAGAGAAGCCACCCAGCGGCTCGGCATCGTCTGCCTCGCGGGAGCGACCCTGTGGCTCGTCGGAAGCGTTCTGTGGCATGTGTCCTGGTCGGCTCTGCATCCCGGGAGCACCTACCCGGTTTTTGGAGTATCTGACGCAATCACCGCGACCGCGATAACTGTCTCAGTCGCGCTCTATTTCTACATCAGAGCCAGACCGCGCGACCCCGAGTTCATTTTGAATCTCGGACTCTCCTTCATGGTCTTCACGAGCGTCTGCCTGGCCCTTGTGACACACATCGGAGTTCCGCTTAGCGACCCCATCGGCCCGAACGTCAGCTGGACCGGCGCCGTGATGCTGATGTTCGCGGCGATAACCCCAAGCCGTCCGCGCAACATGCTCATTGCGGCATTGATCGCGGCATCGATGAACCCGCTCATCATGGCCGCACTGCGCATGAGCGCATCCACGCCGGGAGATGCGCTCGAAGCCGGCTTCATGATGCACTACGCGGACTTCATGCTGGCAGGCCTCGCGTATCTGATCTCCAGCGTTGTGAACCGTCTTGGCCGCAAGGTCACCCAGGCGCGAGAGCTCGGAAGCTACAAACTGGGGGAGCTGATCAGCCGAGGAGGAATGGGCGAGATCTACAAGGCATCCCACCATATGCTGGCACGACCCGCCGCTATCAAGCTCATTCGCTCGGACGTACTCGGATCCGATGAGGGCGAATCGGACGGGCTCGCTGTCAAAAGATTTCGCAGAGAGGCAGAAGCCGCGGCAGGTCTCAGTTCGCCGCATACGGTTGCACTTTACGATTTCGGGATCACCGAAGACCGTACTCTCTATTTCGTCATGGAGTTTCTAGAGGGCAAAGACCTCGAAGCGATCGTTCGCGCGGGTGGGCCACTTCCACCCCGGCGCGTCATTCACATTCTCTGTCAGGTCTGCGCATCGCTTGCCGAAGCCCATCAACAGGGACTTGTGCATCGTGATATCAAGCCGGCCAACATTCACCTCGGAAGGGCCGGCACGGAGCACGACTTCGTCAAGGTGCTCGATTTCGGATTGGTAAAATCAGTGGCTGGCGAGGGAGTTGATACGTCGCTGGAAACGGGATCCGGAACGACGCCCGGAACTCCTGCCTACATGGCACCCGAGATGAGTCTCGGTACTCCCGTGGACGGTCGAGCTGATATTTACGCGCTCGGGTGCGTCGGATACTTTCTCCTCACAGGCAAGCGCGTATTCGACGCGACGAGCGCGTTTCAGATGCTCGCAATGCATTTGCGCCACGCGCCAGTTCCCCCGTCGATGCGAAGCGGCAAATCTCTACCGATCGAGCTCGAAGCGGTGATCCTCAAATGCCTCGCAAAGAAACCGGAGGAGCGGTATTCCACGGTGCGTGAACTGGCCGGCGCGCTGCGCGCAGTAAAACTCGACGCGTGGACTGACGCCGAAGCAGAGGAATGCTGGGACGGGGAAATCAATTCTTCTGTACTGCAGGTATCCGACTGAAGCTGGCCAGCACTACGGCGACGGTATGGAAGCTTGCCGGTATTTCAGCTCAGTTCAGTTTTTTCGCGATTGAAGTCCGATGATCGCGCGGGCCTCGAGGGGCGTAGCTATTTCACGCTCGACCGAGGCTGCCACGCCAGCGACCCGTTGCACCAGTGAGGCGTTTGTCGCAGGCCGCGTCTTTTCCGCATCCATGAAGAGATTGTCCTCGAGCCCGACGCGCACGTGGCCGCCGGTAACAACTGCGAGTGAGTTCATCGGCAGCTGAAAGCGCCCTATCCCCGCGGCTGCCCACGTCGCTCCGGCCGGAAGTGACATGACCAGTGACGCAAGGTGGAAAGCAGTGGCCGCGGCAGTGCCGAGTGAGCCGAGGAGAAGGTTGAAGTAGAAAGGCTCGCGCAGAACCTTCCGACCAATGAGATAGTTCGCGTAATCGAGCATCCCGAAATCGAAGACCTCGAGCTCGGGAACGATATTGCGCTCGTTCATCGCGTCAGCGAGACGCTTGATCATTGCAGGTTCGTTAATCGATGCCTGCTTCGGAAAATTGAGCGATCCCAGAGTAAGCGAGGCCATATCCGGCTTCGCGTCCCCTTCCAGATTCAACGCATCAGAGCGCTGTTCGAAGGCCCCAAACGTGCGACCACTCGTGGACACGCAGATGATGGAGTCAGGACAACTAGCCCGGACTGCGAGGACGATTTCGCGATACACCTCTGAACGCCATGTGGGTATCTGGTTCTCATCCCGCGCATGAAGATGGAATATCGACGCTCCGGCCCGGGCCGCGTCAGCACAGTCGCGGGCAATGCCTTCTGCCCCAACCGGCAGGGTCGCATTGTCCGACGTCGTCGGGACCATGCCGGTCGGCGCGAGATTGATGATCAGCTTCTGTGACAATGCTTTTTACCTTCCGTCGGGAGTGTCGCCAGTGACTCTCGCAGGGACACCCATTACCTGCACATTGTCTGGCACGTCGCGAGTTACGAGGGCGCCTGCAGCAACGACGGAACTGTCGCCGACGCTCGTGTGGTCAAGAACTATCGCGCCCATTCCAATGTACGCCCCGCGTCCGATGTTGCAGCAGCCAGCAATATTGGAACCGGGCATGATACTGGAAAAATCGCCAATAGAAGTATGATGACCGATCAGCGCGCCGCGATTCACGATGACATGCCTGCCAACCGAGGTGTGGGCGCCAACGATGCAACCCGCACCCACGACAGACCCTTCCCCGATCGTGCTTTTCGGCGATACCGTCGCCGATGGATGTATTACTGTCGCGAACCCGAGCCCCAGCGCACCCGCCTGCTCAATAAAACGACTTCGATGTGTCGTGCCCAGGGCGCACACAGCGAGATGAGTTGACTTCATTCGCGCGACATCGTCGATCCAGTAGACCGGCAGACCGTCTATCTGGTCTTCGCATTTGGACCGGTCCATGTTCTCGACAAAGCCTGCCACTTCGAATCCACTCGCAGCCGCAATGTCAGCTATCTCCATAGCCAGCGTGCGAGTTCCCAGTATCAAAAGCCCACGGGAGTGATTCACCACCCGGACGCGATGCTGTCCGAGACGAATGCAACATCTTCGTCACTGAGGTACATGTGCATGGGAAGCGACATCACGTGATCTGAAAACCACTGCACCCCCGGAAGCTCGGTCGCAGGATACATCGGATACGCGTCGTTCCGGCGATAGTGAACGCCAGTCCCGATCCCACGCTCTTTCAACATGGAGACCAACTGGTCACGCTTTTCCACGAGAATCGGGAAAAGGTGATTGCTGCTGGTTCGATCGTCGAAATCCGGCATCAGCGTTACACCTCCAACCCTCG
>JBKJNN010000007.1:0-38595 GCA_046593625.1 Gemmatimonadaceae bacterium
GAATTCTATTCTTCGCGCGCCGCGCGCGGTTTCCAAGATCACTCAGGGTATCACGAGTGAAATCACCGGTGAGGTGCATTCCGCGTGGCCGAACCTGTCGCTCGGACAGGCGCCCGACCCACGCGCGCCATGGCAATCGCTCGGTGGATACTTCACGGAACTCGAACGACGCGGAACCGCGATCAACCTCGGCACCTACGTTGGAACGAGTTCAGTGCGCGAGGCAGTCATGGGTGAGTTGACGCGCCATCCTACATCCGCCGAGATGGCGCAGATGGGCGCGCTCATCGACTCGGCGATGCGCGACGGGGCGATGGGCCTGGGAACCGGCCTGATATACCTGCCGAGCACTTTTTTCAGCACCGAGGAATTGATTGCGCTGACGAAGTATGTGGTTCCCTATCGCGGTGGGTATGCAACGCATATGCGCAGCGAGGGGAACGGGTTGGTTGAGGCGGTAAGAGAGACCATACAGATTGCCGCGGGCGCCGGGACGTGGGCGGAAATCCGGCACATCAAGGCGCGATCACCGGAGTTGATGGCGAGGTCCATCGCGCTGATTGATTCAGCGCGACGTGCAGGTATCGACGTGACGGCAGATCAGTATCCGTACATCGCGAGTGGAACCGGACTGTCGGCGATGCTGAACACGTGGGTTCAGGAAGGCGGGCGCGATTCGATGGTGATGCGCCTTCGCGACCCTGCCGTGCGTGCAAGACTCAAGGTAGAGCTTGGAGAAGATTCGGCGGCAGGAATTCGCACTGCAGCGAAAACGATGGTGAATTCCGTTGGCGTTGACTCCCTCAAGAAGTATCAGGGGAAGCGGCTCACCGAGGTTGCGCAGATGATGGGCGGCGGGCGCGATGCCTATGATGCGGCATTCGACCTTCTTGTCGCTGACAACGGCAGAACGAGCGCGATTTACTTCTCGTTCAACGAGGAGGCCCTGCGCATGGCAATGAAGCAGCCATGGGTCTCGGTAGGCCAGGATGCCGGCGCCGTGAGCCCTGATTCGCTCGGCCGCTGGGGCGAGCGAGGACACCCTCGCGGATTTGGCACATTCCCGCGCATTCTCGGCCGGTATGTGCGTGAAGATTCAGTCATCACTCTGGAGTTTGCTGTCAGGAAGATGACTTCCCTCGCCGCGCAAAGAGTTGGGCTCGCGGAACGTGGGTTGCTGAAGCAGGGCATGTATGCCGACATAACCGTCTTCGATCCGAAGACGATCATAGACAACGCGACGTTTGAGCAGCCGCAGCAGCTTGCGACGGGAATAACGTACGTATTCGTGAACGGAGTGCCGGTGGTGGATGACACCAGGCTGACCGGAGCGCTGCCCGGGAAATCATTGAGGGGACCGGGATACAAGGGACATTAGCGCGCCTTGACTGGCTCGGGACCGCTCCATTCGGTAGCTTTGGCGTCCGATCATAGGGGAAGCCAGAAGTAGATGCAGGAGAATCTCACGAAGGCGCTGGAAGACCGTTATACCATTGTCCGCGAAATCGGGCGGGGTGGAATGGCAACAGTCTATCTGGCGCAGGATTTCCGACACGGCAGGGATGTCGCCGTCAAAGTTCTCCATCCCGACCTGGCTTCCGCGCTCGGCAACGACCGCTTCCTGCGCGAGATTCGCCTCGTCGCTCGGCTCAACCATCCGCACATACTGCCTCTGTTCGATTCGGGCGAGGCGGCCGGTTTCCTCTTCTATGTGATGCCGTTCATTCAGGGCGAGTCGCTGAGGGAGCGCCTTAATCGTGAAGGCAAGCTGGAGATCGAGCACGGCCTCGCCCTCGCTCGCTCTATTGCCGGCGCTCTCGATTATGCGCACCGCAACAACATCGTTCATCGCGACATCAAGCCCGAGAACATCATGCTGAACGAGGGCGAGGCGATGGTGATGGATTTCGGAATCGCAAAGGCGCTCACTGCCGCTGGTGCGGACACGCTGACGCAGGTCGGCATGGTAGTCGGCACTCCGGCCTACGTGAGCCCGGAGCAGGCCGCTGGCGAAATCGATATCGATGGCAGAAGCGACCAGTACAGCCTCGGCTGCATGCTGTATGAGATGCTCAGCGGGGAAAGGCCATTTTCCGGGCCCACAGCTCAAGCGGTGATTCAGAAGCGCTTCATCGACCCGGTGCCATCGCTCAGGAAAATTCTGCGCGAGCTGCCCGAAGAGATTGACGTGGCGCTGTCCAAGGCGCTGGCACAGGATCCCGCGGCGAGATTTTTCACGACGGGTGAGTTTGCGAGGGCACTCGTTCCGCAGATCGTCATCACGCCGGTGGCAACGCAGGCGCCAGAGGGAGTGCAGGCAGTCAAGTCGATCGCGGTGCTGCCGTTGACCAACACCAGCGCCGATCCGGAAAACGAATATTTTACCGACGGCATGGCAGAGGAAATCATCAATGCCCTGTCCAAGATAAAGTCGCTTGGCGTGGCTTCACGCACATCTACATTCGCGTTCAAGGGCACCACCGAGGACATACGCGAGATTGGAAGAAAGCTCGAGGTGTCGGCGGTACTCGAGGGCAGCGTGCGAAAGATGGGCAACAAGATCCGCGTGACGGCGCAGCTCATCAACGTGGCGACCGGGCTTCAGCTCTGGTCGGACCGTTACGACCGCGAGCTCGAAGACGTGTTCGCGATTCAGGACGAGATTGCGCAGAACATCGTCAAGGCGCTACGCGTCGTGATCAGCGATGACGAAAAACGCGCCATCGAGAAAGTGCCCACCGAAAAGGTCGAGGCGTACGACTACTATCTGCGCGGCCGCAACTTTTTTCACCAGCATCGCCGCACGAGCCTCGAATTTGCCCGGAAGATGTTCACGCGTGCCATCGAAGTCGATCCGAACTACGCGCGCGCCTACGCTGGCATCGCGGACTGCTGTTCCATGCTCTACATGTACTTCGACGCGCGCGAGTCTAACCTCAAACAGGCGGACAAGGCGAGCCAGACCGCGCTCGACCTCGATCCGGAATCAGCAGAAGCACACTCGGCGCGCGGACTCTCGTATTCGCTGAGCAAGCGTTACGACGACGCCCAGCGCGAGTTCGAGATCGCGATGAAGCTCGACCCCAAGTTGTATGAGGCGCCATATCTGTATGCGCGCGCATGCCTCGCTCAGGGGAAGTCATCCGAAGCTGCTCCCCTGTTCGAGAAGGCGGCGGCACTGCGACCTGAGGACTATCACGCGACGACGTTCCTGGCCAGCGCCTACACGGCGCAGGGTAGGATCGGCGAAGCGAGCAAGGCCTCCCATCGTGCGGTCAAGGCAATCGAGAAATGGCTCGACATCAACCCCGATGATGCCAGAGCACTCAACATCGGCGCGACCATCTGGTCCAACCTGGGAGAGACCGACAAGGCGCTCGACTGGGCAAAGCGTTCTCTCGATATCGATCCCGAAGATCCCCAGCTGCTGTACAATGTTGCGTGTGTGTACGCCATCGAGGGCATGAGGGACGAGGCGATCCAGTGCCTGGAGCAGGCGATCGACAAAGGCTACGGCCACCGCGAATGGATCGAGCATGACTCCGATCTCCACTCATTGAGAACGGACCGGCGCTTCCAGGCGCTGCTCGACAGAGTCTAGGGAAGCTCCATTGCCACCAGAAGTGCAGTAAGCGCCAGCACTGTCACAGCCAGAACCAGTTCCAGCGAAGCAGAACTGCGCATTGGCCCGATGGCGTCATCTCCGGTAAGGCGCGGTTTCATTCTTTTCCAGTTCCACGCCCCGGCGCCAAACAGCAGAGCGACAAAGAACAGCTTCAGTAAAAGCGTCACTCCGTATGCAGTGGTCCACAGCGAAGCCAGGCTCGGAATGTGAATGAGCGAGGCAATGAGCCCGGTGGCTACGACAGTCCCGCCGAACGTCAGCGCCAGTGGAGAAAATGCGTTGATCATGGCGGCGACTCGCGCACCTGGGCGAAGGGCATCGGGCGCCTTGAGCGCGGCCGACAACCCGACGATGACAATTACGGCAAGTGTGCCGAGCCACATCGATCCTGCGGCGACATGAAGGAAATCCGCGGGGATGGAAATAAACGGCTGCTCGCTCGACGTGGCGTGACCGGCAAGTGAGGGGCTCAACGCGAGCGCAGCTGCCGCAACCGCTGCCAGTTTCCACGCCCCTTCGCGACGTACCGTGTTCGACCGGTGGACCATGAAGAATGCAATCACCGCGGCCGTTCCCGCGGCCGCCTGAAGCAACAACGAGAGTCCCCACCACGACCCGGTCATCATCGTCATGCCGGGCATGCCCGGCATTTCTTCCATACCGCGCGTTGCCTTCAGGAGTGCAACCAGTACGGCACCCACGGCTGCAACGATCCCGAGTGTCGCTGCATTCCCCGACGCAATTTGTGTGAACAGGTCGGACTCGGTCGAACCCATCCTTTTAATGACTCCAAACCTGAACGTCACCACGCCGATCACGAGAAATATCGAAAGGAACGACAGCCATCGAATGAACGGCGATACCAGATCGCTGAGCATGATGTACCCACCGTATCCTCGAACCTTCACCGTCAGTGATTCCTGAGTCGCGGGTGGAATAACGGCCGGGCCTATCGGGGGCAGACTGTCGTCGATTACCACATCTGCGACCAGGGGCGGCAACACCGAGAAGCTGATCGTTCCCCTGAGAGGGTGCCCATCACGGCCGGCGACGATCCACAGAATCCGATACTCACCTTGAACCATCTCGGTGGGCATGTCTGCAATCAGCGTGTGGTTGTCGCTCGCATCGAAACGCAGCGATTGCAGGGCGGCGGTGTCACCATTCGGTGAAACCAGACGCAGCCGCGAAAGTGCAAGCTCAGGTACTTCCGAGAAAACCAGCGTCGCGGTCCGCGGTGGTATCTGAAGCATCGCTCGGGCGCCCGGCTCACTTCGGATGAGCTTCGCGTGAGCGAACAGGGCAGACGGAATCAGGAGGATGAGCGCAACGGCTGCTGCAACCGGAGATGTCAGGCCGAAACGGTATTTCTTATTTTTCAGGTTGATCGGAAAACCCTCGCCAGAGACAACAATGGAAATTAGCTATACGACATCCAGCTGTGCTTTTGGGCGCCTGCTTGTTGCCTCCACGCCGAAAGGGCTTTGCATGGTCACCATGGCGCGAACCGACGCAGAGCTCGAGCGGAACCTGCACGACTCGTTCCCCTCAGCTTCCGTCAGTCGTGATGACCGGACAATGTCCCCGTTGATCCGCAACGTCGAAGCCCGGATTTCAGGAAAAGAGCTGGACTCCAAAACACCGCTCGATCTTCACGGTACTCCGTTTCAACTCAGCGTCTGGCACGAGATGCTTTGCATTCCACCGGGCGAAACACGCTCATACGCGGAGATTGCCAGAAGCATTGGACGTCCAACCGCTTTCAGGGCAGTAGCACAGGCCTGCGGTGCCAATAAAGTGCCGGTGGTCGTTCCCTGCCACCGCGTAGTGGCGAGCGGCGGCAAACTTGGCGGATATACCGGTGGAATTGACCGGAAAATCGCGCTGCTCGCCGCCGAAGGCGTGACTGCTTACTGAACCGTCTACAGCCGAAGGGCGTCCTTCTGGTCGCCCATGACCTGGTGACGGTGTTCGATAATCCTTTTGTAGGGCCGCTCGTCCGGGCCAGTGTAAATCTGGCGCGGCCTCGCGATCTTCTGCTCCTTGTCCAGAAGCATCTCCTCCCACTGCGCGAGCCATCCCGCTGAACGCGCGATTGCAAACAGCACCGTGAAGAAATCCGTCGGGAAAGCCATCGAACGATAAATGAGCCCCGTATAGAAATCGACGTTGGGGTAGAGCTTCCGTGAGATGAAGTATTCGTCGGAGAGAGCGATGCGCTCGAGTTCGAGGGCAATCTCCAGATCCTTGTCTACTCCAACAACCGCGAAAACCTGATCGGCGAGTTCCTTGACGATGGTTGCTCGCGGATCATAGCTCTTGTAAACGCGGTGACCGAAGCCCATCAGCCGGCCCTTGCCCGCCTTCACCCCTTCAATGAACTGCGGAACGTTCTTGACGTGGCCGATCTCCTCGATCATGCGGAGAACCTGCTCGTTCGCACCACCGTGCAGAGGCCCGAACAACGCTGCAATCCCGGCCGACATGGCGGAGAAGGGATCGACGTGAGATGAGCCGACGGCACGAACAGCGCTGGTGGAACAGTTCTGCTCGTGGTCCGCGTGCAGGATGAACAACACTTCGAGCGCCTTCGAGAAAATCGGATTCGCCTGGTAGCGGGGCTCCGTCATCCGGGCGACCATCGACAGGAAGTTGTCTACGTACGAGAGATCGTTGTCCGGGTATACGAACGGCAAACCCTTCAAATGGCGATAGCAGAACGCGGCAATCGTCGGGACCTTCGCCAGCAGACGGATGATCGAGATGTTGCGCTCGGTTTCATCATGAATGTTCCGCGACGAAGGATAGAACGATGCGAGCGCGGCGACGGCGCTGTTGAGCATCGCCATCGGGTGAGCATCGTAGCGGAAACCTTCCAGGAACTTCCGCATGTTCTCATGCACGTACGTGTGGTACGTGATGTCATGCACGAACTGGTCGTACTCGCTCTGATTCGGCAGCTCGCCTTTCCGGAGCAGCCACGCTACCTCGAGAAAGCTCGAATCCTTCGCAAGCTGTTCAATCGGGTAGCCACGATATCTCAGAATTCCCTTGTCGCCGTCAATGAACGTTATGGCACTGCGACACGATGCGGTGTTGAGGAACGCGGGATCATAGCTGAGAAGCCCCGGATCATCCTCATTTCCGCTGTTGATCTGCTTGAGATCGTTGGCGCGAATGGCGCCGTCTGTAATTGGCAGGTTAAAGCTCTTACCGGTTCTCGTGTCCGTTACATCCAGACCGCCCGGGGGAGCACTGTTTTCCTTGATGACTGATTCTGCTGCTTTCGTGGCCATGCTTTCTCCTGGTGTTACTCGAATTTAATCCCGGCGACCTTCGATATCACCTCCCACTCTTCAGGAGTGACCGGCTGAACGGAGAGCCTGCTGCCTTTTTTAAGCAGTACCATGCTCTCCAGGCCCTTTGTCTTCCGGAGATTCTCCAGCGTAAGCACTTCAGGAAGCTTCTGGAGACCTTTGACGTCCACCATGAACCAGCTGGGATCGCCAGGCTTGCTCTTCGGGTCGAAATGGCTGTCCTTCGGATCGAATGCGGTGGGATCAGGGTACCCTTCTCTGGCGATCTCCGCGACGCCGGCGATTCCTGTGGGAACGGCGCTCGAGTGATAGATAAAAGCCAGGTCACCGGCCTTCATCTCATCCCGCATCATGTTTCGCGCCTGGAAGTTTCTCACTCCGTCCCATCCCGTTGTTCGCTTCGGCGCCTTCATGAGGTCATCGATGGAGAACGTCGTGGGTTCGGTCTTGAGTAGCCAGTAGCGGCGATTGCTGTTCTTTTTGGAGGGCATGATGTGATTTGAGTGGATGTGTGATTCTACGCATTGGCTGGAATCCCTGCCATCCACGGGCGTAGATTCACACTTCCGCAAACATCCATGAAATTCATGAAAACAAGGCGCACAGCCCTCTTTGTCTTACTTGTTTCGGGCGCGTTCATCGCCATTGGACAAGCCCAGGCCCAGACCTCACCGCTTGCCTATCCTGCGGCTGCAAAGGGAACACAGTCGGATGATTACCACGGCACCACAATCGCCGATCCGTACCGGTGGCTCGAGGATACCGACTCACCCGAAACTGCTGCATGGGTAGAAGCGGAAAACCGAGTCACGTTCGGCTACCTGGCGACCATCCCGGACCGGGCTGCCATCGCCAGGAGACTTACCGAGGTCTGGAACTATCCCAAGTTCTCAGTGCCTCGCAGGTTCGATGACCGGCTGTTCTATTCCGAAAACAGCGGGCTCCTGAACCAGAGCATTCTTTTTGTGAAACATGGCGACGATCCGTCGAGAGTGCTGCTCGACCCCAACACGCTCTCTTCCGACGGCACCGTTGCCCTGTCTGCCACCACACCCTCGCCGAACGGCCGGCTCCTCGGCTACGGCGTTTCGGTGAGCGGATCCGACTGGCAGGAATTGCGAGTGCGTGACGTGGAAAGCGGACGTGACCGCGCTGATACGCTCAAGTGGGTAAAATTCTCCGGATTGTCGTGGACGAAGGACAACAAAGGCTTTTTCTATTCGGCCTACGAGGCGCAGACATCCGGAAACAGGATGACGAATGTCAACCGCAATCAGCGCGTGTATTATCACCGCGTTGGTGATCCTCAGTCTTCCGATCAGCTTGTCTACGATCGCAGGGACCAGCCGGACTGGCTATTCGACACCCAGGTAACTGATGACGGCCGCTTTGCCATCATCACTGTGAGACAGGGAACGGACCCGAGAACCCGCCTCTACTACATCTATCTCGACAATCCGAAGAAACCGGTCATCAATGCCCCGGTTGTCCGGCTCATCGACGATCTCGAATCAGAAAACGAGTTTGTGCATGGCAGCGGAGACTTTTTTCTCGTGCGCACCGACCGTCGCGCCCCAAAGGGACAACTCGTTCAGATCGACATCAACAACTCCCAACCCAGCCGCTGGGTGACCGTGATTCCTGAGGGGCGGGACGCGCTGGAGGCAGCGGATGTCGCGGGAGGACGGCTTGTGATGAGCTACCTCCAGGACGCGCACTCGAGCCTGCGTCTTTACGAAATGCCAAACCTTGCCGACCCTCGCCGCAACAGGGGGACATCCGGACCTCGGGGAAGTTTCCCGGGCCCCACCGGTAATGACCGTGCACCTGCCGTAAGCGAAGACCCGCGCAGTCGCACTGCACCTGGCTACGCCTTCCTCGGCGAAATCGCACTGCCCGGCCTCGGATCGGTCGGACAGATCAGTGCGAGGCCCGAGGACAGCGAAATGTTCTACTCCTTCACATCGTTCGTGAGTCCCACTGTGATCTATCGCTATGACGTCAAGCGAAGGAGCGGCGAGATCTACAGACAGGCGAAGCTCGCAATTGACGCAACGCAGTTTGAAACGAAGCAGGTGTTCTACAACAGCAAGGACGGCACGCGCGTCCCCATGTTCATCACGATGAAGAAGGGCACCCTGCTCAATGGCGCCAACCCCACGATCCTCTATGGATATGGCGGATTCAATATTTCTGAAACGCCTTCGTTCTCTCCCGCAAACCTGGTCTGGATGGAGATGGGCGGCATCTACGCCGTAGCTAACATCAGGGGCGGTGCGGAGTACGGCAGGGAATGGCACGAAGCCGGCGTCCTTGGAAAAAAACAGAATGTGTTCGACGATTTTATTGCGGCCGCAGAGTTCCTCATCCGCGAGAAGTACACATCTTCTCCGAAACTCGCGATTTCAGGGGGTTCGAACGGTGGGCTCCTCGTCGGGGCCGCGATGACGCAGCGACCGGAGCTGTTCGGAGCAGCGCTGCCCGCTGTCGGGGTGATGGACATGCTGCGCTTTCAGAAGTTCACCATCGGGTGGGCGTGGACGTCGGACTATGGCTCATCGGATGACCCCAAGCAGTTTGGATTCCTGAGGGCATACTCTCCACTTCACAACATCAAGCCGGGCACGCGATATCCGGCAACATTGGTGACAACTGCTGATCACGATGATCGCGTTGTTCCCGGTCATTCGTTCAAGTTTGCGGCAACCCTTCAGGCGGCACAGGCAGGGCCCGCCCCGGTGCTCATTCGAATCGAAACCAAAGCCGGTCATGGCGCGGGCATGCCGACCGCAAAGCGCATCGAGGAAGCTGCAGACCGTTTTGCTTTCCTCGTCAGGAATCTTGGAATGCGGGTTCAACTTCAGTAATGGAAGGCGTAGCCCTGTTCGATCAGATTCTCGGCGTAGTCCGGTTCGTTCTGGCGGTTACCGCTTTTGTGTTTGCCGTCTTCTGTATTCTCGACTGGCTTGTTCGCACGAGGCGTGTGAATCTCTTCGGACCGCTTGCAAGATTCGCGAGATCGAAAATCGACCCTGTGCTCGAGCCGATCGAACGAAAAGTGGTGAGTGCTGGCGGGAATCCGGCAAGCGCCCCCCTGTGGGCTCTCGCAGTAGTCGTGGTGGGCGGAATTCTTCTCATCAACGTTCTCGATTTTCTTCGCGGCGAGATCATTGGCGCAACAATGGCATTTCAGAAGGGACCGTCAGGGGTTTTCCGGCTTGTCGTTTCATGGACGTTCGATTTCCTGAAGATTGCGCTGCTCGTGAGAGTGGTCAGCTCCTGGCTTCCAATTTCGCCGTATTCGCCGTGGATCAGATGGTCATTCGTGATCAGCGAGCCGATCCTGAGGCCGCTTCGTCAGGTGGTTCCCGCGATGGGGCCGATCGACATAACGCCGATTATTGCTTACTTCCTCATTGGGTTTTTACAAGGCGCCGTGATGCGGATGCTGTGAGCGGCGTGGAGTGACATTTGGAAAAGATGTGGTACGTTTCTGCTGCCGGATTGTCTTTCCGGAACACGACAATCGAATGGATAGACTTACTCCAGCGTTCAGGCGCTGACGGAAGGGACGGGCATTAAATAGTGGCAATTGTTCTCGTAGTCGGATCAGACATAACGCTCATCGAGGGAATCGCGCAAACACTCTCCGGAGCGGGTCACAGGGTGATAGCAGCGTCGGATATCACGCAGGCGCTCGACGAACTGCGCGGTGCCCGGCCCCTCGTAGCCCTCGTCGGTTGCGGCGAACTGGCCGTCCGAACCGGCGTATATCAGGCTACGCTCGCACAGGGCGGTGCGCTGGTAGCCTACCAGTGCGATGATGACGAAGAAGAGATGCTCGAGTTCAGCGTGAAACGCCTCGTCCTCGCAAAATTGCGGCTGCCCCTCGAACGACAGCGGCTCCTGGCACTCGTGAAATCAGTGGAAAGCCGCGCGCATGCCGTCGGGCGGGAAACCAACGGTGAGTCCGAAGCGGACGAAGTCCACCCCGACTAAGACAATCCTAACAGCAATTTGAAAGAGAGCGCGACATCGCGGAGGGGGGAACTGCTCTCGCCGAACCCTGCCGCCGCCTCAGGCAGATCTTTGCTTCTACGCCGGCATAGCGGCCTTTACGTAATCAGCAAGCTCCGCCCGTGACTTGACGCCGGTCTTCACGAAGATATTCGAGAGGTGGGTGCTGACGGTCCTCGCCGAGATGTCAAGCGACTCGCCGATTTCCGGATTCGTCTTGTGCAAGGCGACGAGATGCGCAATCTCCACCTCGCGCCCGGTAAGTGCGCCGATTCCCTTTCCGGAGCGCTTGGAGGGAGGCCGTCCACCAAGTGTACGGATCTCGTGGCGTACAATCTCGAGCTGGCCCGCGGCGCCAAGCCTCGTGAATGTGTCGTGTGCGATCTTGAGCTCCTTGAGCGCGGCGCCGCCATCTCCTGAATCCCTCAACACCTGCGCAAGGGCACGCCGCACGCGCGATGCGTTATCGGGGTAGCAATGCGCGTCGAGCTTGGCCAGCGCCGACCGCAGAATTCGAACGGCCTCGGTTCCGTTCTCGTCCCTCAACCACAACAACACGCCCTCGCACGCATCGGCGAGCGCCTGACCGATAGGACTGCTGAGCCGGTCCGCATCGCGGCGAATCCTCGCGTAACACGCCTCGGCTCTCGGATAGTCCCGGCACCACAGCGCGGCCTCGCCCACGATCGGCAACAGCCAGTGCACTGTCCATGCGACATACCCCAGTCTGTCAGCGAGCTTCGCGCCGGTCTCGGCGACCCGGATGGCCTCGCCATGGTTGCCGGTTGCGAGGTGATACGCGGCGATACCGATGTGCGCGGGCACGACACATTGAACGTCGATACGGTGGTCCGTCGCCGTCCCGGCGCCCGAGCGCGCCCATGCATCTTCGAAATAGGAACGTGCCCGGTCGAGCTCGTGCCGGGAGAGATAAATGAGCCCGGTCCAGACAAGGAGTCTCGGTACGAGCGTGTTCTGATTGTATACGAGCGATGATGCTATTGCGCGCTCACCGATACTGAGTGCCTCGTCCCAATCGCCCGTCCATGCGGCGTACGACAACGCGACTTCCGATGTCCACAGCGGCAACAGCGGTGACTGCAGCTCCTCCTCGAGCTCGCGGCATTTGCCGACGCAGCGCTGAATTTCTGTCGCATCACTAGTGAGTCCAGCGAGGATGGCTGCCGCAAGGGTCGCCTGCCATTCGAGCATCTTCTCCCCGGAGCGTTCCGCAAAGCGAATGGCCTGGTCGCGGTGCTCACTGGCAGCTTCACGCGGACCTGTCCACGTGTGCATAATGAAAAGTGCGCGATGCGCTCGAGCGAGCAATGCCGGCGCACCGGTCTCGCGCGCGACCTCGAGCGCCAGGTGCATCTCGGAACGCGCTGCTTCTACCCGCCCTAGCTCCTGGAGACACATCGCCTTTGCAAGATGGAGCTTCAGCGCTACCGATTTCTCAGCGCCCGTTGTGATACCGGCATCGAGGTGTTCGAGCGACTCGTCGAATTTGCCCTTCCAGTACAGAGCCAGCCCCATCCGGTACTCGATCGACGCGAGCGCGTTCCCGTCGCTAGCCGCCATGGCGGCCTGCCTCGCCTGTGTCCACAACGACAAAGCCTCGTCGTATTTACCGAGCCGCTGAAGCGCGCGCGCAAGATCCCGGACAAGGGCGTGCCGCCCGTCGACGGGTTGCTGGTCAGTCTGGTCGAGCGCGGAACGGAGGAAAGCAGCCGCCTCCCGGTTCGAGTATGTAGACAGCGCGTTCCTGCCCGCGTGGGTGAGGTATTTCACGCCTTTCGATCGCGCTGAGCCGGATCGGGTAAAGTGAAATGCGAGCTCGCCGGCATGCGACTCTGCGCGTTGCCCGTAGAACTCCTCGAGTCCCTCGGCGACTCGCGAGTGCAGCACTCTCCTGCGGCCCGCGCCGACCGACTCATAGAGGACCTGCTGGAGCAGCGGATGGGCAAACTCGAACTGTACCTTCTCCCCCGCTCGCGACTCGACGAGTACTCGTTGTTCGCACAGCTCATCCACCGATGTGGCGAGAGCCGCGTCGGGGAAGGAGCTGATGGCGACCATCTGGTCGTAGGACATCGGCGTTCCTACGACCGACGCGATGTCCGCAACTTCGCGAGAGTCGCTCGAGAGCCGGCCGATCTGGGACGCGACTGCATCGCGCACACTTGCAGGCAGTTGCAGCGAGCCGGTGTCCCATCCCGTCCACCGACCATCCTTCAGCGCAACAGTGCCGGACGCGACGAGCTCTTTCATCGTTTCTTCAATGAAGAATGGATTGCCCCTCGTCCAGCCGAACAGAACTCCCGAGAACTGCCGTATTGCGGCCAGCTCACCGTCGTACCGGCTCGCAAGGAGATCGTACACTTCGTCACGCATCAGAGGTGGAAGCCTCAGGTTTTCAGCTACGCCGAGGCTCAGCAGTGATCGTTCGGTTGAACGGAGCGCCGAATTGCCGTCGCGCTCCGTTTCGTTGTAGGACGCGAGAATTGCAATCGGGTGCGTCCCGATATTTCGGGCGAGGAAGTGCAGAAGTTCGAGCGACGATGCGTCGGACCATTGGAGATTTTCCAGGACGATGCAAAGCGGTTTCCGCGCCGCGAGCCGTCGAACGAATTCGACGAAGCTCGAAAGCAGGCGTGCCTTGAAGTCCGCGGCGTCTCCGGTTGCGCGGAGGCGATCTGTGGCTTGTCCCGAGCGCATCGCAGGAAAGAGAATCCCTAGCTCGTCGCCGTGGCCCCGCGAAAGCACGTTGAGCGTTCCTGAATCAAGGCTCTGAAGAAGAAGCAGGAAGGCGTCCGAGAAAAGCGCGTATGGAATTCCCGTCTCGACGGCGTAGGATCGCCCGATGACAACACGCCATTCATCAGCTTCCGCCTGGGCAGCCGCCTCCAGCAGCAGGCGTGTCTTGCCGACGCCGCCTTCTCCTGAAAGGAAAAGCGTGCGACCGCGGCCAGTCCGCGCCTCCGTCAGGACACAGCGGAGACGGGCTAGCTCGGTCGCGCGCCCGATCAGTGGAAGCACGGCAGTAACGTAGTGCTCCCGCATTGATTAGGGTACGAAATACTTCAAATTCAATCGGGCCGGGTTGCCACGCACCGTGCTGATTCCTCCTTGCAGCCCGCACATCCGCACTACCTCAGCGCGGACGTCCCGGGATGGACACGTTTCCACGTCTCCGAACCCATCGAGGCGCCGCCGATAATGCCTATCGGGGTAACAATCACTGCTCCCACAAGCCCGACTAACATCCCGGCTTCCACCCGACTGCAGATTAACCAGCAGTTTTCCTCGTCCCGATGCGTTGCCGCTCCCAGCACGAAGCCGCTGATTGTCCCGGACGCAAATCCGAGAGCTGCGCCCCTGAGAGCTCCTCGAAGCCGGCTCCGGACTCTCACATCGAGACCGGTGACCTCCTGGCGCGCGATGATGACTGGAGGTGCATCCGGTCCCCTGCCCACCACGCTCAACGCAAGAGTCTCGGACGTCATCGAGTCGAGGTGCCCAACCTGGCGCAGCTTTGCGGTCGTGTACACGCGGACCATCGCCCCCTTCTGAATGGCCTCGGCGCGCTGCGCCACCGAAACGCCAGGCGAACCGACGAGGGCTGCCACGAGAAAGATCACTGTTCGACGCATTCGTCACGCTCCGTTGTTTGAGTACAGCGGCAAGTATCGGATGCATCCATCAGCGTGCGAATACGTAGACCTACGTAGAACACCGTTGCTACGTCATCACGCGTATCTGAGTTAGCGCCATTGCTGGTGACATTGCCCGCTCGCTCCGCGGACTACCCACGGCGGCGTTCAACTTCAGGAGGATCCATGTCGCAACTGTCCAGAATTTCCGCAATGGTCGCGTCGTTAGCGTTGATGGCGCGCGGGCCGATGAGCTAACCTCAGTCGCTGACGTCACTGCGCCGGCCGGCCAGGTTCAGCTCAGTGGATTCGCTGCGCCGTCCGGACTGGTGACAATCGCTCAGGGTGACGTTGAAGCATCTGCCTGGCCGTATACCAGCACCGGCTTCGCTACGACTGGCCAGGACCCGGTCAACATCGTCTTCATCGGCACGGCGGATCCGCGCCAGATTCGCGCGACGCTTCTAGGCCTCGCGGGCTCGGGCAGACCCGGACCACTCGCCGGATTTACCTGCACGTGGAGCGATGCGGTCGGAAATCCGCAGACCAGTTACGCGCAGGGTGAGGGCTGGGTGGCAGCGCCATTCAGCTTCAGTGCGGCAGTTTCGCTGGTCCTCGTTTTCATCTGCGACTGTTCCGGCAAGGGAACGTGACTCTGGCTGGATATTCACCTTCACGAGCGCGGCGTACAGTCTCGTGCGATTACGGCGGCTGCTGGAGCCAGTCGCGTCCCCATGACGGGCGCGACCGGAGTTCCGCCTGCAACCGCATCCCGATCATGTGGTGAGAGCGGGGACCGGGAGTTCGCCGCGCGTCGATGCACCGTGGACAAAATTGCGAATCAGGCCCGCCCGCTACCACTCACCTTCATGGCGAGTCGCTTTAGCCTGTCGGCGGCGACAGGAGCCGTCCATCGTCACCGGAGCGGAGCTTGGTAGCTAGCCACCGTTACCCCAGGAATCGTCTCCGCTGCTCTCCCGATGGCAGGACACACGCATCCAGCCGGCCGAATACACGATAGCGAATCCTTGCGAACGCATCATAACCCGCATCGCGCAGAGCGCGGGGAAATATCCGGAGCACTGCCGCGGCACGCCACGCGCCGCCGAGGTGGTGGGCTACGCGAAGCGCGCCTTCGGAGCGGAGCGAGACTTGCTCGCTTCCTGTTTCGCTATCGGTCTCCACCAGCATCATGGAGTCGATGTCGCGGAACTCTGGATGTCGTGCGAACAGATCCCTCGCGAAGTCTCCCTGCAGCGGAGCGAATTGAAACGCGCCCGCTTTGTCCCTCGCGAGAAGGAACTTGACTGTACCGTCACAGAATCCGCATAAGCCGTCGTAAAGGAGAACGGGCACGGGGCTCAGCGAAAGAGAGAGGGAATAGCAACCTCAGCGACATCGCGCGATAGCATTACGAGCGCAAAGTAGCGCCCAGCCCTCCCGATCGCGCCTGCGACGATGTAGTCGCCCAACGGCAGGCGAAGGGCACCGTATGCGACAGTGACGACATAGAACGGCGGAAAACCCGAAAGCGCGCTGCCAAATATCGCGCCGACGCGAAGCGGTCGCTTGCCCGTCAGGTAGCCGCGCACACGGTCGAGTGACGCGCGCTGCTTCGGAGAAAACACCCTTTCAGCATGGCTTCCCGCCGCGTAAATCAGCGACTTGGCCAGCACTTCACTGACGGCGGCGACGAGCACTACGGGAAGTAGTAGTGAAGGACCGGCAACGAGCGCGATGCCGACTAACATCGGAGCCATCGGTGATAGCGGGAGCAGGCTTCCTGATACCGCCACAATAGCTACCAGGAGGAGGAGCAGCCCGGGCGACAGATCCGGCGACAGTAGTGTTTCCATGAAGTCAGCTCAATCCGTATCCGCGCTGGAGCACGACCAGCGACGCGGCCATAATGAGTAGCGGATCTACCGGTGCCTCGCCCGGTACCGGGGGACCGTCGAGCGTGTCCAACAAACGAATGACGGCAGACTTGTCGAAGAACGGCGTATCGCCGTCGCGGAGAATCTCCCCCACGAGCGCGCGCAGCTTGCTGTGGCGATGCACCGTGAACGGCGGTGCCATCAACGGCTTCTTCAAGCGATAGCGCGTTGAGGGTGCGATGTATGGTGCGGCCGCCTCGCGCAGGAGGTGTTTTATCTCGCCTCCATATGCAAGCGTGCCTACGGGAATTGTGCGCATGTGCTCGAAGAGAATGTGATCGAGGAATGGAAGTCGCACCTCGACGCCATGCGCCATGTCCGCACGATCCGCTGTCAGGACATATCCGGGAAACATCGTCTTCATCCAGAGGTAGATAATCTGCCTGGCGGGCTCGCGCCCCCGAATCTGTGACCGCGGGTTGACTGAAGTGAAGAGCTCGCGATACGGGTCGCGCTTCTGGTTGGTTCTTGCGAAAGAAGGTGAAAGCACCGAGTTCAGCACGCTCATGCGCTGCGTCATCGATGTAAGCAAAGCCTCGGGCAGGTCCACCGCTTTACTCGTTCTTGCGAGCCACGGTGACGTCCCGGCGAGCGCCCGCTGGGTTGAGTTCATCGGCCGTAGCAAGCGTCCGAGCAAACGGAGCGTGGCGCGAACCGGCCCGCCCGATGGAGGCGCGAGGACAGCAGACCTCGAGAATCCATATCCAGCGAAGATCTCATCGGCACCTTCTCCCGCCAGCACGGTTTTGTATCCCGCACGGGAGACAGCGCGGCTGAGCAGGAAACGCGCGGTACCATGAGGGTTGTACAACATGATCTCACCTTGCAGTACCGAATCTTCGAACGCCGCCGCCAGGTTTGAATCACTAGCGGACACCAGACACAGTTCCGCGCCGGAGTGTTCTGCTGCCTCTCGGGCCGCGGCACTTTCATCGTATTCGCCGTCCTCGAACGTGATATTGAACGCTGACATCCGGCTGCCGTGGTTCCGGCTTGCCATGCCGAGGACTGCGGAAGAGTCGAGGCCGCCACTGAGGAGGCAGCCAACCGGAACATCGGCGCGCATGCGCAGGTCAACGGCTTCGAGCAGCATCGACCGCACCTGCTCTACACATTCCTCCGGTCGGCCTACCGCGCTGCCCGCGCTCCCGGCGGCAGGGTAATCAGCATCCCAGTAACGATGCAGCCCACCACAACCATTCGATGATATGAGATAATGGCCGGGCGGAATCTGTTGCACGCTGCGAAAGAGCGATCGATCCTGCGCCACGCAGGCGAAGAGTGCATGAAAGACAGCGTCGTGATCCCACGCTGCGGGAACGCCCGCAGCAAAAAGCGCTTTGGCCTCCGACGCGAGGTAAAGCGCGTCGGGCTGCGACGCGTAGTAGAGAGGCTTGATGCCAAAACGATCCCGCGCGGCGAACAAGGTCTGCCGAGTCTCGTCCCACAAGATAAACGCGAACTCTCCGCGGAGATGCTTCAGGCAAGCGGTGCCGTGTTCCTCGTAGAGATGCACGAGAATCTCGGAATCGGATCTCGTGCTGAATCGGTGACCTTTTTTCTCGAGCCCCCGGCGGATTGCCTCGAAGCCATAGAATTCTCCGTTGACGACCACGGTGATGTTGCCGTCTTCGCTTCTAATGGGCTGGGCGCCGGTGTCGAGGTCGATAATACTGAGTCGTGTATGTCCCAGCCCAGTGAGCTCGTCCCGCGAAATCCAGTTTCCTTCGCCGTCCGGTCCGCGATGCCGCACAGCGCGCATAGCTCGGAAAATCCGTTCGCGGTCGATCGGCTGTCCATGAGAACGAATTCCAGCAATGCCGCACATCAGCGGGTTCTCATCGCATACCGTGGCGAATTCCTCGCCCACGCTGGATACGTCAACGCAGACATTCCCTGACGGCACTGAAATACCATGACCCGTTCTCCTTCCGGCTGCGAGTCGACCGCGTTTGCCGACAGTCGGCTCACCGCTGCGTGCAGCTCAATCTCCCCGGAGTTGGGAAACGTCCGGCAGTAGCGTGCTGCGTAGCGTGTGATGAGCGCCGCCTTCAGCTCAGTCGCGCGAGACCTCGGCACACGACCCCACGTCACGTCGAGAAGGTATGTCTGGAGCAAAACTCCGCGAAGCGAATTGGGGATGATGAGGGTAGGATCGACCTGACTCAGTGCCCCGTCCGCACGCTTCTCTGTCGCTTCGTATGACACACGGAAGTTTCGGTCATCGATCCAGTCGAAGAGCTGAAAGCTCTGCGCGATTCCTACCATCCACAGCGGGTAGTACAGGATGTTGTGCCCAGTGCGCTTGAATCCAACGCGCCCATCGACAGCGTGATCCGGTGCCGTCTGCTTCGCTTCGCGGGAGGCGTAACGCCACGATGGTATGCGAGCTTCACCAACAATCGCGAGTACAAGAACAACCACGAAAGCGAACGCTGCTCGATCGCGCCATGCGATAGCCGCCTGCGGATGCCATGGCGGTGTTGCGACGCGATGTCCCGTTACCGCGCTCATGATCTGATGGCGGAAAACGAGGACCATGCCGGCGATGCATGCGACGTTCGCATATGGTATGCGAAGAGTGAACACGATGCCGAGGTGAAATCCCACACAGGCAACGAGCATCGGCCATTTCGCGCGGTGGTATGCAGGCAGCAGGAATATCAGCGGGAGGAGGAGCTCGAGCCCCAGTGCTCCCCAGTTGGCCAGCTTGAGGAGCGGAAGGAGTTCCGGTGTCCAGAAGTCCGGAGCATATGACATCGGCATGCGCAGGACCGCATAAAGTGCGGTGCCTTCACGCCACATGGTGCTCGCAGATTTCCAAAGCCCTGGAGCGATATAGAAGAGCATGAGGTTGAACAGGCAGCAAAGGACCGCGCCACCCGGGACCAGCTGAGTCTCCCAACGGGCCATTGCTGCCTCTCGGTCGCGCAACCATTCCGACAGTACGAGGGTTTTACCGATCGGTAGAAGTATGAGCCAGAAAAGCGCGAGGTGCATGACCGCGTCATCTACATAGATGACCAGGAAGTTCCAGCGATAGGCCGAAACAGCGATCAGAAAGAGAGCAACTGAGGCGAGGCGAACCCGATACCCAACGACGAGAGCGCAGGCACCCAACGCGGCAAAGAGATACACGGCGCGGAACGCCCAGAGTCCCATCCACGGACCGAAGAATCCGATCTTGGTATACCAGAACATCTCACGCGTCAGCGCGTGATCGATGAGTCCGTTGGGGCCGCTGAAGTCATCGGCCTGGATGAACAGGTGAATGAAGTAGGCCAGGCTCAGGAGACCGACGAGTACCCGGAACAGGTCCACCGGTAGGGCGTAGGTGGGACGACGAAAAACAGCTAGGCAGCGCACGGCTGCCTCGCGTGGCGCACTCATCGTCAGCCAACCTGGGGAGGTTAGCTCAGACTGTTCCCAGCGTGGTGCAGTGGTCCGACGGGGCATGGTCTCCTCCTGTGCAAGCGTCGCGGTCTGATGCTCGAGGGTCTGCGAGCAAGAGGATAGGGCCTCGACCAGTAGGGACCCAATACGTCGGTTGACGTAGGAGTCCGCCGACAGGTGTCTACTTGATGCCAGCACTACTATTAGATAGGCATGACCCTCGAACAGACCGGCGGTGGTTTACTCACTACGCTGGCGGTTTCGGGAACCTGCGCCGCGCTCATCCGCTCGTCGGCAGACGATCCGCTCGGCGCCGATTTGCGCCACCCGCCCGTTGCGTTGTCGCCTCGCCGTTCTCGCGTGCGACTTTTCCTGATATGCTGAACCTATGATGTGGTGTCGTCCGGATAGGACGAATCGAATAAATTCTTCGCGTCTAGTCACGAGATTGGGAGTACTCCAGGGCACGCACCTCCAAAAGGTCCGTGCCCTAAAAGGTGAGCGATTGCGGGCTCACCCATCCTCCCGGTCTATGGCTTACCTATCATCCCGGTCTGAACCTTGTCAAATGCTAACAGCGAATAGCGATTAGCAAACGCGAGCAGCTATCGACGACAAACGAATAGCGAATTTGTCGATTGCTTGTCCACGTCCGCCAGTTTCGCTGTTCGCTTGTTGCACTTGGTTGTTCGCGTTCGCTGTTCGCTGTTCGCATTTGATTACATCAGCAAAAAAGGGGAGAGCTTTCCGCTATCCCCTTTTTCTCAATCATCACGCTGTACCGACTATCCCTACCGCGCGAACTTTCGGTTGTACAGCCAGATCGCACGACTCAGGAATCCGTCAGCGACAACCTGAAGCGGCAGGCCCGCTCCAATGGCAGCGACTCCGCCGAGCGTGAGCGCCTTCGACAATCCGTCCATGTCACGCTGAAATGCGGCGCGCGCAAGACCAGTTACGACGAGCCCCGCGCCGACATCAGTCAACGCTGCTGCCACAATGCGAACACTCTGGGCGTTGCTTGCTGCATCTACTGCATCAGAGTCACCGCTGAAAATGGTAGTCACATCCCGCGGTACGAAAAATCCGAGCACCCCAACCTGCTCCTCGGACATCCCGCGAGTGATTGCAATTCCGTACCATAGCGGCGCAAACCCGAGGGCGCACTCACGGTACGTGCAATTGCGATCCGACGCAGTCGCCGACCCCTGAGCCCCAGCGCCGGCGAGCGGAAGCGCTGTCGAAAGGATTGTCGCGAGGACAAACCGATTGAACCACCTACTTTGCTTTCTTCCCTGCAACATAGCCTTCCTCGAATCTGTTGAATGCCTTGTCAAGCTGGCTTATGAGGCGGGCCTTTGTCATCTCATCCACGAATGCGTAGAGAATCGAATTCCGCGCCATCTCCTTGATTGAAGTGTAATCGAGGCCCTGCTCCTCGACCGCACGTCGATACTCAGTAGTCAGGTCTGACCTCAGTACTCCTTCGTCATCAGTAGCCAGCGCTACCGGCACGCCCGCACCAAGATATGTCGAAAGCGGATGATGCTTACCCCTGACACCGAGAATAACATCGCTGCTGGAGAGCGATATCTCGACGAGAATCTTCCGGTCGGCCATCTGCCGGAGAAGAGCGAGCGGCATTTTCTCATCGAGCACCGCCGTACCGTGCCCGATTCGCTGCGCGTGCCCCTGTTGAATCGACTCGGTGATATGAAAGCTTCGCCCATCCGGTGGCACAAGCTGTGGAGCCAGTTCACCCGCGTGCAGTGTGATCTTCACGTCGGGATACACCGAGTGGAGATAGTCGATCATCCGCATGTGAAGATAGAAATCGTCCATCGGAACTGGATCGTCCTCAGGCATCACAAGATTGAATCCCACCATGCGCCGATCCATTCCCGCGAGCTCGAACCCCGCTAGTATCTGTGCGAACACGGCCTGCTTCGGCAGCCCTCGCAACACCTGATACAGGTATCTCACGGTCACCGCGCATCCGGGAGGCTGCGGAACGAGATGACAGCGCATCACCTTCTTTTGACGGGCTTCGTCGCGATCGAGGTTGGTGCGCGCTGTTTCGAGAACTCCGCGGAGCCCACGCGCCAGCAGGCGATCCCTCATTTTTCCGAGATCGCTGTCGAATCTCAGAGGCATGGCCAGCGCAACCACAGCGCCGTTGTCGGGAGAGTGCATCAGCTCCATGTAGCTGACGTTCTGGCTCGCCGCGCGGTCCGTGACTTCAGCCAGCATATCTCCCGTTCTTCCCCGAGTGGCCGCCCCGAATTTCTGGAATGTGCCGAAGAACTGGTCGTGTCCATTGACTCGCGCTGCGTTCCAGTTTCGCATCGACCAGGCGTCGATCACCGCACCGTTGAGCGCCGCATCCAGTGGAATCTCCGATGCCCTGATCTCGTTGCGGCGTGAATTGCAGGGAGGCGCCTTGAGCGTGAGGGTGGTACGCACCAGGCAGAGCCCATCCTCGGCAGCCCACTTCACAAAGCTCTCGGCATAGACGGAACCGCCGAGGTGGTTGTGAAGGTCGCCGCCCTTGGGCATTTCGCGCAGAAACAGGCGCAGCAGATTCGGATCGCCGCGCACACTCTCCATATACGCTGCCGTCGCCGACTCGGCGTCCGCCGTTGCGCGGGCAACCGGCACGGCAGCGGTCGGAGGAATTGATTTGCATCCTGCCGCGCTGACAGCGGTCAGAGCAAGGACGAGCCAGAGTCTCATACCGCGCATGTTACGGGTCGGATTCTGAATCGCAATGCTTTTTTGCGCGGCGTGATCTGTATGTTAGAGCACAGCCGCCGCGGCAGCACGTCCCGCAGCACGGCCTGAGAATATGCAGCCGCCCAGGAAAGTCCCTTCCAGCGAGCGATAGCCGTGCATTCCTCCGCCTCCAAATCCCGCCGCTTCACCAGCAGCATACAACCCCGGAATTGCGTTCCCCGCGGCATTGAGAACGCGTGACAAGAGGTCTGTCTCCAGACCGCCAAGCGTCTTGCGAGTCAGGATGCTCAATCGCACAGCTATCAGTGGCCCCGCGTCCGGGTCGAGCAGCTTGTGAGGCGTGGCAACCCGAATGAGGCGGTCACCGATAAACTTGCGCGCGCCCCGCATCGCGACAATCTGGAGATCCTTGGTGAACGAGTTGTCCATTTGTCTGTCGCGCGAGAGAACTTCACTCCTTACCTGCTCGACATCGAGCAGAGATTTGCCGGTCAACTGATTCATCCTGCGGACGAGATCGCCGAGGTCGCGCTCGATGATGAAATCCGCGCCCTTGTCCATGAATGCTTTCACGGGTGCCGGCGGCCCACCTCGCGCCCTGCCCAGAACACTCCGCACGCTCTTCCCTGCTATATCCGGATTCTGCTCGGAGCCCGAGAGAGCGAACTCCTTGTCGATTATTCGCTGGGTGAGAATGAACCAGGAATGATCGTGCCCCGATTTGACGATGTGCTCGACCGTTCCGAGCGTGTCGAATCCCGGATAGAGCGGCACCGGCAGGCGTTTTCCCACCGCATCGAGCCAGAGTGAGGAAGGACCCGGAAGAATTCGGATGCCGTGATTGGTCCAGATTGGATTCCAGTTCTGGAGTCCCTCCGCATAATGCCACATACGATCGCGATTTATCAAACTCGCACCCGCTGTTTCAGCGACGCCGAGCATTCGACCGTCCACATGATCCGGAACGCCGGAGAGCATGCGCTCGGGAGGCGAGCCCATCCGAGCGGGCCAGTGCGTTCTCACCAGTGCGTGGTTGGCGCCGATTCCGCCGCTGGCGATCACTATTGCCTGCGCGCTGACTTCAAAGTCGCCGACAACGCCTTCGGGGCTACGGACACCCCGGTCCACGTCACTTGGCTCGAGTATGTGCCCGCGCGCGCCGGTAACTCGGTCGTTCGTGAACACAAGCTCGGTGACGCGATGCCGAAAGCGCATCGACACAAGCCCGCGCGCTGCGGCCTCGCGAATACGATCCACAAATGGCGCGGTGACGCCCGGTCCACTGCCCCAGGTTACGTGAAACCTCGGAACCGAGTTGCCTGGACCCGCCGCTCCGTAACCCCCGCGCTCGGCCCATCCAACGACGGGAAAAAATCTGACGCCCCGTTCATGCAGCCACGCTCTCTTCTCGCCCGCTGCGAACGCGACGTAGGCCTCTGCCCACTTGCGCGGCCACTGATCTTCTTCGCGGTCGAACCTCGCGGTGCCGATCCAGTCCTGCCACGCGAGGTCGAACGAATCGCGAATGCGGAGGCGTCGCTGTTCCGGCGAGTTGACGAGGAAGAGTCCGCCCAATGACCAGAACGCCTGGCCGCCCAACGCTTGCTCGGGCTCCTGATCGAGAATGATAACGCGTCTCCCCGCCTCGGTTAGCTCGACAGCAGCGACGAGCCCCGCGAGGCCACCGCCGATAATGATTACATCTGCTTCGTGGGTGGTCTCTTTCACGGCGCGATCCGCGCTGAGCAGTCCAAATCGGTCATCGCACAAGAATACAGGCCCTTCCCTTCGAGCGGGATGGCGCGAAGATTCTCCGAATGACCATCACCGTATCGAAAACCGCGATCTCCGTGGCATTTCTGAGCCTCGTGTCAGCTGCCTGCGCTTCGCATGGCTCACAACTTCAAGCGCCCGTAATCGCAAGTCCGACGGGGCCGGTTCCCAACCCGTCGGGAATGATGCCGACCAACGCGCTCACTCCGATCGAGCGAAACATTGTCGCGGCTGTTGATCCTGCGAATGCTGCAGGACTCGCTCTCCTTGAGCGCGTCGTCAACATCAACAGTGGCACGATGAACTTCGCTGGTGTCAAACAGGTCGGCGACGTGCTCCGCAAGGAACTCGATGCGCTCGGTTTCGAAACGCGCTGGGTAGATGGTGCAGCATTCGGACGCGCAGGACATCTCGTAGCAGAACGCACTGGAACCGGTCCGCGGATGCTGCTGATCGGACATCTGGATACGGTGTTCGAGCCGACGAGTCCGTTCCAGAAGTACGAGAAACTCACCGATTCGACAGCGCGCGGCCCCGGCGTGATTGATATGAAAGGCGGCGACGTGATCATGGTACAGGCCTTCAAGGCGCTCAAGGCCGCCGGAGCGCTGGATCGGATGAGCATAACTGCTGTCTTCTCGGGCGACGAAGAATCCGCAGGACGTCCCCTCGCTCTCGCGCGGGCGGACCTCATTGCTGCCGCAAAGAAATCACAGTATGCAATTGGTTTCGAGGACGGCTCCGGCGATCCGCGCACCGCAGTAGTGTCGCGCCGCGGCTCGACTTCATGGGTCCTGCGTTCCACCGGATCGCCGGCGCATTCATCGCAGATTTTCAGACCTGACATCGGAGCCGGTGCGATCTTCGAATCCGCGCGGGTGCTTGATCAGTTTCGCGCAAGATTGAGCGGCGAGCAGTACCTCACGTTCAATCCCGGCTACGCACTTGGCGGCAGCGACGTGAAGAGAGATTCCGCCCAGTCGGGCGGAAGCGCCTACGGCAAGACCAACGTGGTACCAAAGGAGATGGTTGTGTCGGGTGACATTCGCGCCCTGTCGCCAGAGCAACTGTCCACTGCAAAGTCAGTGATGCATTCGATTGCCGCAGCGTCGCTCCCGCAGACGACCTCGGCAATCGAGTTCGACGATGGGTATCCGCCCCTCGCGCCTACACCTGGTAACCGCAAGCTTCTCGCGATGTATGATCAGGTGAGCCGGGATCTCGGCTACTGGCCCGTAGTGGCTGTGGATCCGATGAGAGCGGGCGCAGCCGATGTCTCGTTCGCGGCGCCGTTTATTCCAATGGCCATGGATGCAATTGGGCTTGCCGGCTGGGATGACCATACCGACAAGGAAACGGCGGACCTCCGCATGTTCGGTCCGCTCACCAGGCGAGCAGCGCTCTTTCTCTATCGGCTGAGCACTTCCCCACCCCGCTGACACGCAGCGTGCATCGTTGCGGTTCGCTGGTTAGTTATTCAGGGACATGAAAAACTTCATTCTCGCGCAGCTGGCTCTGATGCTGGGATGCTCGCCCACGCCTGAAGCCGCCGCCAACACATCTGAACCGATTATCGCCCAGGTCTTACCGGGCGTTACGATTCTTTTGCGTGACTCGTTGCATCTCGTAGCCGGCAAGCGCGTTGGTCTCATCACGAATCACACGGCGCGGGATGAGAAGGGGCGCAGCGCCATTGACCTCCTTCACGACGCGCCCGACGTTCATCTCACCGCCCTCTTTGCGCCCGAGCACGGCATCCGCGGGTCGGAAAAAGGCGGAGCGCGCATCGACGCCGGAACCGACGAAAAAACCGGAGTGAAGATTTACTCCCTGTATGGGGACACCCGAGTTCCATCGGCACGAATGCTCGCAGGTGTCGATGTTCTTCTATACGATATTCAGGACGTTGGCGCCCGCATGTACACGTACGTGTGGACGATGGCACTGGCTGCCGAGGCGGCGAGAAAGGCCGGAAAGACGTTCATCGTGCTCGATCGCCCGAATCCCATTCGCGCCGACTTGACCGAAGGTGGGTTGATCGAGAAGCGGTATCGCTCATTCACCGGCCTGCACAACGTGCCAGTCAGGTATGGACTCACGCCCGGGGAACTAGCCCTCTATCTGGCAGGTACGAAGCAGATCGACGCCGAGATCATGGTGGTGCCGATGAGTGGATACACGCGGTCGATGTGGTGGGAGAATACTGGTCTCAAGTGGATCAGCCCGTCACCCAACATCGGTGATTCTGAAGCTGCGCTCCTGTACCCTGGCATCTCATTTTTTGAAGCGACAAATGTGAGCGAAGGCCGGGGAACTCGAGACCCGTTTCGCGTTGTGGGGGCCCGCTGGCTGACAGATGCAGCAGCAATAGCGCGATCTATGAATGAGAAAAACCTCGGTGGCGTGAGATTCGAGGCGGTGACGCGCACGATTGGCAAGGGCGAGAAGTTCGGAGGCCAAACCATACCAATGGTTCGTATCGTCGTCACCGACCGCGCAACGGTCAGGTCGGTAGACATCGGAGCTCATCTCCTGCGCGAAATTTACGTTCGCCACGGCAAAGACTTCAGGTGGCAGGCGGGAACCGGGATAGAGGAGCTATCCGGCTCTCGCCTGCTGCGTCAGCGAGTGACACAGGGCGGTGTACATGCCCTCCTGCTTCAATGGAAAGCCGAATCGGTGCGGTTTGCTGCCGGCGCTACGAAGTATCGGCTCTACTGAAGCGGCCAGGGGTAGCCGAAACTCCGCCCCAGGATCAGCTAACGGCTCGATCCCGGCTGAGGAGCACCCGCAGTAATCGCGTTCCTCATTCGCTCTGCTTGTCGGGGATTTGCCAGGAGCAGTACTGCCGAGAGATTAGCCGACTGGATGAAAACCGGCGTGGATTCCCATACCGGCTGTGATCCCGGCGGCCCCGCGACGAGAGTATCGATGAGAGCCATGTCACGCCTCCTCGCAAGAGTGTCGGGGTAGAAGAACACTTCAATGCGAGCTGTTCCCAGAGAGTAGACTGTCGGCGCGATACTGAATCCGGGCCGCTTGACGGGTTCGTCATCAGATTTTTTGACTACGAATCCCGCCTGACGGAGTCGCTTCTCCAGTGTGCATGGAGCCCAGAGGCCAGTATGAGGACAGGGCGAGGCGCTCGTGGTTGCGCGTGGAGTCTCGACTGCGACAGGAATGGGACTCGGTACCGAATCCGGCGGTTTCTCCTCTTTATCGGAGCACGCGCAAAGAAGCAGCACCATCGCAGCAAGACTTCGGCATATCACGTGTTGTCCATGCCCGGCCGTCGCTTGCTTGGATAGTCGACAATGTTTTCCCACTCACTCGGGTCTGACCGCGCGACGACTGCCCGCACCGGCTCAGTGTCGCTCAGGTTGCACACCTCATGCGGCACGCCTGGCTCGATGAAAATAAAATCGCCCGCCTCGTTGTCCACGCTCAGCGACAGATCAGCTCCATACTCATGGCGCACTCGTCCTTCGAGTATGTAGAGCATGACCTCGAAGTCCACATGTATGTGCGCATAGGCGGTGCCCCCCGGAGGAATTGTTGCGACATTCATCGAGAGCTTCGTCGCTCCGACGTTCTTGCCCGACAATCCGGTCTTGTATCTAATACCATTCCAGCCGCGAACTGTGCCGGCGCCGCGGATAACGAGTATTCCATCGTCACCCTCGACACCGGCTTTCAGGTCAATCGCATCGTCGCTCAGTTAACACCCTCGTTTTTCATGCCGTCCAGTTTTCCAAGATCGACCTTGCTCATTGCATCCTTGAGTCCGTTCATATCGACGTTGTAGCCGGATGCCTCTACCACGAACCTGCCGCCTACCATCACGCTGATCTCTCCAGACTTCCCGGACTTGTTCCATTTCTCGTGGGATTTGTATCCGTTGAACTTCGAGGTTTTCTCGTAGCCGTCATCCCCCTCACGGTCAACTTCCGTGGATGCCCACGCGTATGCAGCCATGCCCGCCAGCCCCGTAAGGCTCCCGATATCCGTGATTTTGAGGGTGACATTCTCTCCCTTCTCGCCGGAATACCGACCCTCAGCGTTTGATATCTGCATTCCCATCGCGCTGGTTTTCTCTCCGGTGGCGTCGGTGCGCCTCATTCCGGAAAGCGATGCCGGCAGCATATCCTTGAGCACCTTGTAATCCACGGTCTCGACCTTCTTGCCGCCGTTCGCAGCGCCCATCGCGGCGCCGAGGGCATTCATCGCATCGCCGACGTTTACCTGGCCGTTCTGCGTAGCGGCCGCCATCTGCTTGCTCGCCTCCTCCATCCGCTTCGCCGTCTCTTCAGCTGCCTTCTGCTCCTGACTCTTGCACCCGCCAAGGAACGCGATGCCAAGAGCAAGCGCAGCAAACCCATGCTTTCTGATCACGGACTCCTCCTCGAATTTTTGGTCAGACGAGGAAGAGCTTACGGCGCCCTGGCTCCCGTATCAAGCAGCGTGAGCGAGTCAGTCTTCTGAGGCGGCTGTGAATCCACCGGCTGCCTGCGCTCAGGCGGCGGGACCGGCTGTTGCGGCCGCGGCAATTGCGGGTTGGCTGGTACGCTGCGCGTTCCAGTAGACCGTGCGGACCCCCGGTCAAGCGTGTCGCGCACCGGAGGCAGCTCAACACTCACCGTATCCCGTGTTACCTCAGTCACTGTATCCACCACCGACATGTCCTGAAGATCAGGGTCATTCACAGGGTCGACATGACTCAACCCGGAATCATAGGCGGACATCTGCGCGGCCATTTCATCGCTCAGCAATCCCGGCTCCTCGTAGATCGACATCATCTGATCGCCGAGGGCGCCACCACACGGCTGAGTCGGCTCTGTGCCAGCCAGGAAGGCCTCGATCACGCTCTGACCGCATCCGGCGCGCCATACGCCTCCGGTGGCCGCCTCGACTTCCATAACACTCACGCCTGCCGGAGCCTTGATCTCGCCCTTCGTGTGCGGCGCCCGCGTCATGTACGCAGCCCAGATCGGAATCGCCGCTACGCCTGATGACACGCGTAGCGGAGTCCCATCGTCAAATCCAACCCACACTGCTGTCAGCAGATCCGGCGCATAACCTACAAACCACGCGTCGCGATAATTACTCGTCGTTCCTGTCTTTCCTGCGACGTAGCCGAGGTTGTACTGGTTCAGGCCAGCTGCGGTGCCGCGAATTACGACTCCTCTCATCAGAGCGTGGACCACATATGCCACCGCAGGATCGATGGCGTCAGTTCTGCCGAGCGATGCCTTGTAGATTTCGCCGCCGCCCTGCTTCTCCACGCGGTCAATCAGGTGCAGATCGCTGCGCGATCCGAGATTGGGGAATATCGTATACGCCGAAACGAGTTCGCGCATCGACACTTCATCTACACCGAGTGCGATCGCTGGAGTTTCGGACAGCTTGCCGGTGATGCCGGCCCGGTTCCACACTTCGCGAATGCGGCCAACGCCAACGTCAGTGGCGATCCGCACTGCCGGAACGTTCAACGACTTCTCGAACGCTTCTCGCACGGTAACGGGGCCGCGGAACTGCTGATCGTAATTTTTCGGTTCCCAGTTCTTGTTGCTCGCCAGTTGCACCGTGTACGGAGCGTCCTGCACCACGCTCGCCGGAGTAATGCGTCTCGCTTCGACCGCAGCGGCGTACGTGAATGGCTTCGCCGCTGAACCCGGCTGTCGCTTCATGAGACGCGTTCGATCGAATTGCGATCGCGTAAAGTCAGAGCCTCCAACCAGCGCCCTGATCCCTCCGCTCGCCGGCTCCACGCTGAGCAGCGCTGCCTGGAGCGGCTTCTTTCGTCGAAGGAAGCCATGGTTGGCCCTCAACTCCCGCGTTCCCGAAACCACTGCGTTCTCGGCCGCAACCTGCATCTGTGTATCCACCGAAGTGAAAATCCGGAGCCCGCCGGCAGCGAGCCGCCTCTCACCAATTTTGTCTACGAATTCCTGCCTGAGAGCGGCGAGAAGATAAGGGTGCGGCCTCGCCCGACGTTCGCCGGGAGTGAATTCCGCGTCTGCCGCCACTGCCTTGTCGAGCGCGGACTTGTCTATCCACCCCTTCTGCAGCATGACTCCGAGAACCGCGTCGCGGCGCTGCTTTGCGATCTTCGAACGCTCGTCTGGGTTATCCCGGTTTGGCGCCCGAATCATTCCAGCAATAAGTGCAACCTCTGCGGGAGTCAGCTTCTCAGGAGGCTTGCCGAAATAAACCCGTGAGGCTTCGCCGAGTCCGCGCACTTCGCGGCCATCGCGATGTCCGAGATAAACTTCATTCAGGTAAGCTTCGAGGATTTCGTCCTTCGAAAGTCTCGCTTCGATCATGACGGCGAGGCCCGCTTCCACAAATTTTCTGGACAGCGTGCGCTTCGCAGACAGAAATCTGGTCTTGGCCAGTTGCTGAGTAATCGTGCTGCCGCCTTCGGCTACTCCGCCCGCAACGACGTTGCTGACAGCGGCCCGCCCGACGCCGATAGGATCTATCCCGAGGTGACTGCGAAAGCGTGAATCCTCCGCTGCCAGAAATGCCTTCGGGACGTAATCGGGCAGACTCGCCAGCACCACCGGCTCGGCCACTCTCCAGTCCGCGCCGTACAGAGAGACAAAAGTCTTTCCGTTGCGGTCAAGGACTTCAGTGGGAGAGCGCCATGAGCCCGGAGTCATTTCCGTAACTACCCGGTATCCGTACCATCCAAAAACGCCGGCCGTGAGACCGGCAAAGGCGATGAAAGCCACGACGATGGCGAGTGCAATTCGAGTCCGCATGCATCCTCCAGTTGGCAAGAACAGCGCCCGGATCCAGCGCCTGGCGGTTGCGCCTCTCGCCCTAGGGAACCCTCATGACGTGAGGCGCGCTGGCCAGCTCGACAGATATCCACACGTCAGGCTTGAACACTATCCGTGCGATACTCACATGGTTGCCCGTTACCTCGTCCGTCAGCGCCTCCTGGCAGGCATCTTCGAGGGCGATACGGAAAGCGTCCCGGGCTAATTCACCTCTCGCAGTTCGCGGATTGAAAGCGTGTCTACTGCATTCCTGCTCGCCGTGATCAAACGACGGTGATAGTCAATCTGCCCCAGATGGTACCCAAGATGGGCAACGAGGTGAATCATGAAATCCGCGCATGGCACTCGCCGCTCTGCCAGCAGGACTGGATAAGGTGCTGACAGCATTTCACCCGTGATCGAAGCCAGCGCTCCATCCAGCTCTTCGATAGTGGTTGCAATGTCGGCACGCAGATCGGCGCGTGTCATGTCGCGCTCCGAGAATTCCGCGTCGCGATTTCTCACGTATCCCGTGTCTGCCAGTACAGCTCCCACGAAGTGGCGCAGGTTTCCGCATAGATGCTGCGCCAGCGTTCCCGCTGAGTTCGATATTCCAGGAGCTACGATCCACAGCGATGCGTCATCCGGATACGCAGCAATTTGCCGGTCCAGCGAACGCAGGTCGCGGAGCAGAATCGCACCAACGGCATCGCGCAGGCTCAATGAATTGTCAGTCACATGCTGTCAGCGTGCGCCGTTGCCGAGCGTGGTTGTCCAGTTTAGGACGACCTTGATCGAATGCCGTTCGGCGTCCTTTGCAATCCTCGCGATGAGAAAGCGGCCTGGCGAAGCGGTTGTCCACCCTAACGTCGGTTGTATTCGGCTTAATATCTCGGCCCGCTCGGATTCGCCGGTACGAGGGTTTATCCGTGTTCTCTGAATCCTTCCCGCCCAGCCGAAATAAACGGTCCGGCCATCAGCACCCCACTTGGGGCTCTGGCCGCCTCCGTCGGAAAGCTGCAGCCGTGCCGGACCGCGATCGGTTGGATAGGGGACCAGGTAGACCTCGATCCGCCCGGATTCGTCGGAGGTGTAGGCAATCCATTGGCCGTCAGGGGAGAATTGGGCGTCTGATTGGGTCCCCGCCCCACCGATGATTTTTCGAGGCTTGCCTCCCGCTGGCTGGCCCAGATCGTATGCGTATACATCCCCATCCCCTTCAGGATCCGTTCTGTACAGCAGGGTTGAGCCGTCCGGCGATACTGAGCTTGCTTCCTTGTCGTACCCGGAGGTCATCACGATCTCCTCGGGACGACTGCCATCGGCGACCCGATGGAAAACGTCGAATTGAGGAACATCGCGCGAATAGAACACAGACTTGCTGTCCGGCATCCAGACGATGTTCTCTTCCAGCTGTTCGGATCTGGTGAGCCGGGAAAACAATTTTCGCCTGATGTCGTAGACCCAGACTTCTCCATCGCGAACCAGGGCGACCTTGGATCCGTCCGGTGATGGTACCGCCTCGGTGTACCGCCCGGCCGAGTCGATAGCCGCAATTTCGTTTCCGCCTTCGTCGGCCCACGACAATTCCACACTTTTCAGTGCATCCGTTCGATAGGCGATCGTTCCGTTGGAGGCAACCGCGAAGCCGCCCCACCCGTTCGGCGGGTTTGTTTCGATATCGAGTGCCGACGCCGACGGAGAACCACTCACTTTCAGCGACTTTGCGTCGAACGGCACCGACATCAGGGCGCCGTTTCGGACGAAGAACAGGCGTCCGTTTGCGTAACGACCGAAATACCCACCGTCCTGGATCACAGTTCGTTTGCCGCTCTTCAGTGACAACACTTCGAGGCGAGACCGATCAGCGGGAGTCGTGTAATTCGTGAAGAGAACATGCTCGCCATCGGCAAGCGCCTGCGGCCACCAGTGTCCGAGTTCTTTTTTCTTTCGATCCGGTGTCGTAAGGACAACAGAATCCCCTCCCTCCGCAGATATCCTGCTCAGGCCGGTATCGTAGTTGTTCGTCAGGATGATTGCTGATGAGCCGACCCATGCAAGCTGGCCCCATGACGCTGTACCAATCGGCGTCGCCGGCCCGCCCCGCACCGGGGTCTTGAAAATCCGGCGATCAACTACAAATGCGAGCCACTTTCCATCACTCGAGAAAGCAGCGGACCCTGACGCGCCCATTGAACCGTTCACTATCGTAAGTGCGTCCTCGCCAATCCGCCGCAATACCAGGTGCGTCTGCCCGCCGACAGTCACCCCGATCGCGAGCGTCGACCCGTCATCCGTGATCGCCAGCATTTCCGAGTTGAACGGCGGCAGACCCATGGATTGCGGGAGATCCACAGCGAGATACGCTGGACTCTTTACTTCGTCGGATGCGCCACCACGCAGCGCAAACCCACCTGCAGTCAGCACGGCAACTCCAGCCACGACCCACGGAAGCAGCGGATGCCCCCACAGAGTGCTTCGTTTTCCCTGCGTGTCGCGAGTCCGCCCCGAAGTTGCCTGCGCCTGAAATGAAGGCGAACCGAGGGCCTGACTGAATTCCGCCGCTGTATGGAACCGATCAGCCGGAAGTTTCTCGAGAGAGCGCAGTACCGCAGCATTGACGTAGTCGGGAACAGAGCGCCGCTGTCCCGTGACGGGTCTTGGACTCTCCGTCATCACTCTCGCGACGATCGCCTGGACAGTAGGACCCGTGAACGGCGCTTCGCCAACAAGCATCTCGTAAAGCACCGCGCCGAGAGCGTAGATATCGGCGCGGCCGTCGATCGCGCGCTCACCCATTGCCTGCTCTGGCGCCATGTAGGCGGGAGTCCCGAGCGACAGTCCTGTCTGCGTCATCCGCGGTCCGCCTGCTGCGCTCACCGCAAGTGATATCCCGAAGTCAGCTACAAGCGCCTGATCCTCGTGGATCAGGATGTTCTCCGGCTTCACGTCCCGGTGCACCACGCCGTTGCGATGCGCGTAGTCAAGCGCGCTTGCGACCTCCCTTGCAATCCTCACCGCATCGTCAACGGCAAGCTGTGTTTCACGCTCGAGGCGGGCTCTCAGTGATTCGCCCGCAACGTACGGCATGACGTAGTACAGCAGGCCATCGGCGTCTCCTGAATCGAGCAGCGCCAGGATGTGAGGGTGCTGAAGCTTCGCTGTAGTCTTGATCTCTACGAGAAAACGCTCGGCCCCGAGCGCAGCCGCGAGATCGGGATGAAGCACCTTGATCGCGACGTCACGATCGTGCCTCACATCGTGCGCCAGAAACACCGTAGCCATGCCGCCAACGCCGACTTCGCGATCCACGCGGTAGCGATTCTCCAGTGCACTGGAAAGGCGGGCAAGGACGTCACTCATAAAGCCAATGTACCAAATACCGGTTTGGCTTGAAACAATAGCCTGACGGGGCGGCGCCGCTGCGCTGTCGTCGGCGCAAATGGTGCATATTCTCATTCAGAGCAGCCGCGCCTCCACCGACTCCCACTACCCATGGACGACTTCTCACAACACGACGCGCTCTCGCTTGCCGCGCTGGTACGGGAGAAGCAGGTCTCACCGCGGGATCTGGTCACTGCTTCCATAAGACGAATCGAAAATCTGAACCCACGGCTGAACGCCGTTGTTCACACGATGTTCGAAGCAGCGCTCGATCAGGCCGACTCCCCCATTTCGAATGGCCCATTCGCCGGCGTTCCGTTCATGCTGAAAGACCTGCTGTCGTGGTATGCGGGCGAGCCCACCTCGAGCGGCAGCCGGCTGTTCAAGGGGTGGATACCGCCGCATGATACGGAGATGGTCGCTCGCTATCGCCGCGCCGGCGTCATTGTAGTGGGCAAAACCAACACACCGGAGTTCGGTCTCACCCCGTATACCGAGCCGGAACTGTTCGGGCCCGCGAGAAATCCATGGGACCCCAACCTTTCAACCGGCGGATCATCGGGAGGATCGGCGGCAGCCGTGGCAAGCGGAATGGTGCCATGGGCGGGAGGCGGAGATGGGGGCGGTTCAATCCGGATCCCTGCTTCCTGCTGTGGAATTTTCGGACTCAAGCCCACGCGGGGACGCACACCTACCGGCCCAACACGCGGTGAACTCTGGCAGGGCGCCGCAATCGAGCATTGCCTCACGCGATCTGTCCGTGACAGCGCCGCGATGCTGGATGCAGTCGCGGGTCCGGACGCGGGCGCGCCATACTTCGCCACTCCACCGACTCGACCATTCCTCGATGAGGTCACCACACCTCCGGGAAAACTTCGAATCGCCTTCACCGCTTCACCCCTGCTCGGGCACACCGTTCACAAGGATTGCGAGGCCGCCCTTGCCGATGCAGTACAGCTTCTCGAGTCGCTGGGTCACGAACTCGTCGAGGCAGCGCCGCCCGTTGACCGCGAGAGATTCAACCGCTCTTTCCTCACTGTTGTAGCGGGCGAGTTGCATGCTGAACTCGTCGAAGCTGCTGCACTCCTCGGAAAGTCAGTGTCTCGCAGCGACGTCGAATACACTACGTGGGCCCTGCACCTGCTCGGGGGTTCCCTGTCTGCCGGCACTTTCGCTGAAGCCGAGCATTATCTCCGTAAAGCGTCGCGTCCGATTGGAAGGTTTTTCGAGGATTTTGATGCGCTCGTAACGCCCACTATGGCGGTGCCACCGTTTCCCATCGGCGCGCTCCAGCCGCCCCCCGGCGAGCGGGTTCTGCTCAAACTCCTCGGCGCGTTGCGAGCCGGAAATGTCCTCAAGCTGATGGGCGCAATAGAGCGGAGCGCAGACAACATTTTTGATGCGATTCCGTATGCGCCGTTGTTCAACATCACAGGCCAGCCGGCAATGTCGGTGCCTTTATATTGGAGCCCATCCAATCTGCCGATTGGAATACAGGTTGTTGGCAGGTATGGAGATGAAGCGACGCTCTTTCGCCTCGCTGGCCAGTTGGAGAAAGCGCGACCCTGGAGAGATAGACATCCTCCACTCTTCGCCTGACACCGTGTTTCTAGAATCCCTGCCCTATCCGGCCGGTGAACTTCCATTTCCCCGGCTGGTCAATTGGCCTCGTCACGCCAAACGCCAGCGCTCCGCTGAAAAACGTCAAGAGAAACTCGGCCGATGCTCGCATCCCGCCCGTCGCACGCGAGAGCGGCACAGGCAATCCCGTTACGGAGTCCGGCCGCGATCCGAGTTCCAGAAGAGCCTGCTGCGCGGCCGGGCTTGAGATCTCAGTCCATCCGCCATGAATGCCGGCGGCAATCCCCGGAGAGAGCCCGGGCAAAATGAGTGCGCTGGGCAAACGTATCGGGGCTCTTAACACTGGAAGCGTATACCCGAGCACGGCTCGAACCAGCGCAGCTCGATCACCGGCAAATTCCTTGTAATCGTAGCCGCTCAATCCCAGATCTCCGCCCAGCTCGAACATCACCTGCGGAGCGGGCGTGCCCAGAAGGGTGCCGGCATCTCCGCGCGCATACAGTTGAAAAGGACCAAGCTCCCGACGTGCAGCAGTGCGCACTTCAAGTCGCTGCCAATCCAGAGTCCCATCCGCTCGCTCGTATCGAGCGCTGAGTCCAATGCCTCGATCCACGAAGAGACCACTCACCTGTGGGTTGATCTCGACCGATGCGAGACTTCGCACGTAACTGCCCTCGCGAATGGCGCGATTCTCCCTGAAGCCCTGACCACTCGCCACGTACAGGCCCTGCGAAATATTCCTGCTCACGGCGTGATCCGACCCGGGGCCAACCTCGAAGCGCATGCTGGAATTTCTCTGATTGCCAAATGACCGCGCCACAAATGCCGCTGCAGTCCTTCGATCGAGATAATCGTAGTCATCGGTGCTTCCCAGCAGAGCGGATAACGTCGCGCCATAACTCAGCGGCGGCTGAAAATCATTCGTATGAACGAGCGCTCGCTCCGCAGTGATCCCCGTCGTTGTCCGTCCAAGCGTCCGCTGAATTCCCAGCATTCCCCTCGGAACTTTTTCTGCCCACGCATATCCCGCCGATCCGCGCACCGACAATCCCGGAGCAGCGTTCCGAAAGTCATGTGAAGCGGCGATGCCAGTGAACAGCCCTTCGATTCTATTGAACCTGAACACTTCTCCAAGAGTGCGGGGACTGAAACGGAATGCCGCATCGCCAACGGTTCGCCACGCATCCGGTGCGAGGTCATCGAACGCCGCGTAATACGCGTCAGTGCTCGATGCGCCCAGTGGTTGTTTCCAGTCGCCGAAGCGCTGCTGCTCGCCCGAAGATGCAAAAGTGAGATTGTGCTGGCTGCCAGGCGGTCCCTCGGGCCACGACCATGTTGAGTCGTTGGCACGGATGTCGTAGAAGCGCGACACGATCCTGACGATGCTGCGAAACTCGCCGAAGAGTGCGACCCGTGCCTGAAATTCTGTTCGCTGGTAGGCGGGGAGCCAGTACTCCCCGTTTACTTCGACGTTTACGAGTTCAACGAACGAGGCGCCGCTCACGCCCGGAATCCTGCTGCCCGATTTGAGAGTGACCTTGCCATCCTTGAGCTCGACAATCCGGCCGCGCATTCGAACTATCTGCTTGCGGTCCGCATCGAGGTACATGTCGCCGAAGAAAAGAATGGCGTCGCCGGGGGCATTCGCACGTGGCGTAACCCGAATCCGGGCGAGAGGGATGCGGCGCCCGGTCGTCGAGAACAGAGTCACGGCGGTGTCGCCGCCCTCATACATATAGTATGCGTCCCGGTTTGCGGCGAGCGGATGGACAGCGAAGCTCGGCCCGCGCGGATTTATCGTCCGGTTCGAAGCGGAGGCCGAAGTGACCCCGAGCTGAAGGTGGTTACCGTAAAGCGTAGGGGTGGTCCAGCCGCCGAAGATCGACATGAGCGAGAACATCGGGCCCACAGCCTGGCTGCGGTAGCCGGTGACTCGCTGGTCGTACCGATCGGGATTTCTGAACCGGACTTCGCTCGCAATCTGCTCGACCTGGGCCGTTCTCTCACGGGCGCCTGAATCGAGCAGAGCGAGCGACATCTCGGTTTCCACGCTGGCGCGGTATGACCGAAGCCGATTCGGTATTTGTGCGTTAATGACAGCAGCCGCCCTTATGAACTCCCCAAGAATAGAATCGGGTGCGGCCACCCCTGATTGAGCATTCGCTGGTCCGGAAAGCACCATGAGTGCAGTGATCGAGGCAATGGATCGTGCAGCTGACATCTCTCTCCTTGAACAACGATTTCGCATCGGGGTGCGGAACAAGCATGAGCTGAGCCACCACTCCCCCCAGATCCGCTACTACCCCGGTACCCGCGGATTCGCACCGAGTTATTCCGCTTGGCCTGTTCGGGAATTAATGTTTACGGGCAGCGAATCTCCGTCGCTCCCCTGCCCCTGGGCCGGTTCGGCTTTCACCC
>JBKJNN010000074.1:0-14347 GCA_046593625.1 Gemmatimonadaceae bacterium
GCTGGGCGTAGGTGTCGTCATCGAGGCATATCACCTTTGCATGATGATGCGGGGTGTGCAGAAGCAGAACTCCAAGACCATTACGTCTGCGCTGCGCGGAGCTTTCCGCGACGACCCGAAAACACGCGATGAATTTCTCCGCCTGGCTCACAACGGATCAGGGTGAGCGAGGACCCTGAACGTGGTGACCAGCATGGATAGGGGTACGGCGCTGGTCACCGGAGCGTCGCGCGGGATCGGGCTGGCTGTCGCTGCTGCACTCGCCGCCTCCGGCTGGCGCGTTGCCATGCTGGCCCGGACAGCCTCGGCACTCGAGGAAGCTGCAGGGAATGCCGGCAACGGTGCTTTTGCCGTTGTGTGCGACCTGGCCGACCCGGCATCCATCGCGAAGGCGATCGAAAGAGTAAACGACACCCTCGGTGCGCCGCCCGATCTGGTAGTCAACAACGCAGGGCTGTTCATGATTCGCGCGGTCGAGGATACGTCAGTCAGCGATTTCACTTCGCTCCTCGCTACAAATCTCACCGCGCCTTTCGTACTCGTGAGCGCGTTCCTCGGCGCGATGCGCGCCCGGGGGTCAGGGCACGTCGTCACTATTGGGTCAGTCGCTGACAGGCATGTCTTTTCGGGGAACGGAGCCTACGCGGCTACAAAGCATGGTGCTCGCGCTCTGCATGAGGTGCTTCGCGAGGAGACGCGCGGCACTGGCATACGGACGACTCTCATTTCGCCTTCAGCCGTCAACACAGATCTGTGGGAATCCATACACTTTCTGGGCGCCACCGAGCCGCCGGACCGGGGCACGATGCTGCCGGCGTCGGCAGTTGCAGATGCGGTGCTCTTTGCAGTGACGCAGCCGGGAGCCGTGAATGTCGATGAGCTCCGCATCTCGCGTGCGTAGAGCAGAATGCATATCGAGCTGATCGACCTGCTCAGGTGCCCCCGCGAGCATGAGGAGACCTGGCTCGTAGCTGCATTCTCAAAAATGGATGGCAGGTTTGTTGTAGCCGGTAGACTGGGGTGTCCTGTTTGCAGCGCCAGCTTTGAAATCGCCGGTGGCATTGCGGATTTTCGGTCTGAGTCGGCAGGATCCTCGACCGGGTTTACTCACACACCCGGTACCGATGGCTCCGTGGATCAGGCGGAAACAGGGGAGGCTGCAATGATGGTCGCCGCCATGCTCAACCTGAGCCGGCCTGGACTCCAGATAGTCCTCACCGGCGATGATGCGTGCATGGCACCCGATATCAGCGCACTGACAGAATGCAGGGTGATCGCAATCAATCCTTCGGCCCCGGTCGCGGAAACGGAACGCGTGGCGACCGTACTTGCAGACCTCCGAATTCCACTTGCGACTTCGTCTTTTGATGGAGTTTTGCTCGGCGACGGAACAGACTCGCGCTTTCCATCTTCAGACGCTGCCCGAGTGCTCAAGCCCGGAGGCCGGATCGTGGTGCCCGTCGCAACGGGGCTGCCGCCCCAGACAAGGGAGCTCGCGCGCGATTCCGTAAGAATTGTGGGAGAGACCACCGGTGCTCTCGTGGAACTGCGGCGCTGAGCGTGCTATTCGGCGTACAGCGCGTCGATAACTGACTTGTAGTTTTTGTCCACGACCTTCCGCTTCACTTTCTGGGTGGGAGTCAGCTCCCCCTTGTCGAGCGAAAAGTCTTCTTCCAGCAAGCCGATTTTCTTCGGCATCTCGTAGTGGGCGAGAGCGGCGAGATTACCGGTCACCTCGGCCTCCATCTTGGCCTGAACTCCCGGAAGCCTCACCAGCTGGGACCTGTCGGTCCAGATCATTCCCTCTTTCTTTGCCCAATCTTCGAGCTGTTCGAAGTTCGGAACAACCAGCATCGAAGGAAAGCGACGTTTGTCGCCGATCATCACGGCCTGGCTCACGAACTTGTTGGTCTTGACCAGGTTCTCGATTGGCTGGGGCGCGATATTCTTGCCGCCGGCTGTGACAATGATGTCCTTCTTGCGATCAGTGATCGCGATGTAACCATCGCGGATCTCACCGATATCTCCAGTATGAAACCATCCGTCAGGATCGAGCGCCTCTGCCGTTGCCACCGGATTGTTATAGTAGCCCCTCATCACGCCCGGGCCGCGCGTAAGGATCTCGCCATCGGCTGCAATCTTTACCTCGACTCCGGCGATCGGCTTGCCAATCGTGCCGATCCTGAACTCGGTCAGCGTGTTCACTCCGATTACCGGTGAAGTCTCGGTCAGTCCGTACCCTTCCAGAATCGTCAGGCCTGCTGCGTAGAAAAACTTGTTGATCTCGGGGGCAAGGGGAGCACCTCCTGACACAAAAAAGCGCATTCTGCCGCCTGTACGCTCCTGGAGTTTGGAAAACACCAGCTTCTGGGCGATGGCATACTTGCGAGCGAGCAGGCCCTTAGGCTCTCCGCCGGCAAGTTTTACGTCCGCCCACCTGTCGGCTACACGGCGCGCCCAGAAAAAAATCCGCTTCTTGATTGCTCCGCCGGCGAGCGCGTTCTGAAGTACGCGCGCATACATCTTCTCGTAAAGGCGAGGCACGGAGAAGACAATTGTCGGCCTCACTTCGACGAGATTTACCGGTACTGTGTCGATGCTCTCGGCGTAAGCGATAGAGCTCCCGGTGGCGAACATCAGGTAGTCGCCCATTCGCTGAAAAATGTGCGACAATGGCAGGAAGCTCAGCGAAACGTCACTGCCCGCGAAAGGCAGCATTCCGCGCGTTGCCTCGACGTTCGACCGGATGTTGTTATGCGTCAGCATCACGCCTTTCGGATTCCCTGTCGTCCCTGACGTATAGATGAGCGTAGCCAGGTCGTCGGGTACAACCGCGTCTGCCTTTTCCCGATAGGCTTCTGTCGCCGCCGGAGAATCCACGGAGGCTCCACGCTCTTCCAGGCCGGCAAGAGTCATGTCGGCCGGAACGCCATGCGAATCGAAGATGATCACGTGAGTCAGGAAGGGCAGCTCCGCCCTGGCCTCCGCAATCTTGGCCGCCTGCTCGGAAGAAGAAACGAAAATCGCCACTGCGCCGGAATCCCTGAGAACAAATGCAATCTGATCGGCAGGCAGGGTTGGATAAATCGGAACGTCGGTGACACCACTCGTCAGGCACGCATAGTCGGCAATCGCCCACTCCGGCCGATTCTCCGAAAGTATCGCGACTCTGTCTCCCGCTTTTACTCCAATGGACTCAAGTCCGAGCGCAGCATGCCGCACCCTCTCTTCGATCTCGCGATGGCTGATCGGAGCATATTGGCCGTCCCGCTTGAACTGAATGGCATCCGGCTTGTCGAACTCGGCGATTGCTGCGAAGAACAGTTCGTTGAGAGTGCCCGGCTTCGGCGCCGGACCTCCGCTCACGCGATCGCGTTCCGAGCCTGACGTCGAGGACGGAGTCATTTCTGCTTCACTTTCAGAACCAGCCTTGCTGGACTGCCGCGCACATTGGTTCCGCGGTATTTCACGCTCGCCATTACGATCACCGAATCTGTCAGTGAGGTGAGGCGGGCGACATCGAGCCGTATTCGCCGGGTCGCTATCCCGCTGGCGTCAGTAGTATCGAGCGAAGAGCGAACACCCCTCTCGTCCACCAGCCGGAACAGCAGCGTGTCCGCCGGGCTCACTATCCTGAAGCTCACCAGGTAGGACGACACGACACTGTCGGCAGTGGTGAGGCCATGCAGGACCTTTACACCGATTCCTGCCGACACATTTGCCGTGTCTGTAAGGGCGTAAGACAGAGAATCACGCGCATTCGATCCAACGACAGTATCGGGCCGAAGCGTTATGGGAATCGAAAGAAATCCGCTGAAGCCCTGCACCGATGCGAGAATCCTCGCACCTGCCCTCACACTGTCGCCTCGCACAACACCACTTACACTATCCACACGAATCCCGCGATCCACCGCGGAAAATCTTGCAGTTACGTTGGCGACTTCCTGCCCGCTGTAGTTGAATGCCTTGAACGGAATGCCGCGCACTACCCCCAGCGTGTCCCTCAGCGAGTCACCAACTACTACGCTTGGCGATGGAAGGGGGCCCAGCTGAATCGAAAGCACCGTATCCGAGCCGGTGGGTATCTCCACACACGCCGCAGCGACGATTGCGCTCGCGGCCACCGAGAGCAACAGCGCGACGGCACTGGGCTTCAAGCGAGCCTGTCCGCCATCAGAGTTGCGAGGTTTACATACGCCTGTGAAGCGGGGTCCGCAGGGCTCCGAAGAACCACCGGCTGGCCGGCAGCAAAAGCATCCGCTGCTGCAACGGTCCTCGGTATCACATCGGGGAAGACGATGTTCGCGGGCAGGTGTCGTCTCACGTAATCAACCACTCGCTCGCTCGCGGGATTTCCGGGGTCGAACATCGTCATGAGAATGCCATCGAGCGTCAACTGCTCGTTGAACGACGCGATGTCCTGAATGGCGCGCAATATCTGCGGAGTGGTCTGAAGCGCGAGCGGCTCGCATTGAAGAGGAACTATGACGTGCTGGCTCGCCTCGAGCACTTTGCGTGTAATAGGACCGAGTCCGGGCGGAGTATCCACCACAACAACATGACAGCGGGCCCGGGCGGTGGCCAGCAGCTCCGGAAGAACATCAGTCTCGCTGATTAGCTGCTGATACACGGAATGATCTGCTTCGTCAGAAACCGAACCCGCAAGGACAACCCGCAGCCACGGAAGCGCGGTGGGAAGAATTACTTCCCGCAGCGACTTCACCCCGTTGAGGTAGTCGGCGAATCCCGCGCCGTCGTAATCGCGCCTCAGGCCCACACCGTAGCGAACCGAACCCTGCGGATCGACGTCGATGAGGAGGGTTTTCAATCCCCCTCGCGCAAAAGCGGCGGCCAGGTTGACCGCCGTTGTTGTCTTGCCTACTCCACCTTTCTGGCTGACGATGGCGAGAACATCACCCATCTATTCAGTTACCTCGGGAAGCTCTTCGGTCCTGATGTCGCCACCGGGTGGGGGATGGTCGTCCGTGGTCCTGAGCCGCTCCAGTGTCTCCCGCGCATGCCGAATCCAGCGGTCTGCCTCCGCGCTCGGCGACGGAGGATCCATCAGGAATGACTCGAGGTGAAACGCCGCGTTGCCGGTTTCACCACGGCGCAGGAGCAGAAAGGCCAGGCCATAGTGGGCACCCGAAAGCTTCGGCTGAATCTCCAGCGCGCGCCGGTAGCAGCGTAGCGCCTCGGTAGTACGGCCGGTACGTGAGTAGGCTATCGCCATGTTTTGAAGAACACGGTGATTCGTCGGCTGATCCCTGAGTGCGAGGGCGTAGGAGGTCAGGGCGGCTTCGTAGTCGCCCTGCCGCTCCAAAGCCAGCCCCTCGCTCAAATAGTCGAGGCGCTTCTGCTCGTTCTTGGGCTTCCCACCGCTGAAGCGACTCCAGAAGGACATCGCTCCGAATCTATCTACGAGTCGCCGCTGGAGCTAGGTTCCGTTCATGTCACCACGCAGACAAATCGTCGATCCTTCACTGGGCGTTCTTCACGTCGAGTGGCCGCTTTTCGGCGAGCTGTCCCGCGCTCTGGCCCTGAAGGTGTCACGCGAGTATGACCCCGATATGGTAGTAGGGATCGCCACCGCCGGCGTAGTTCCCGGGGCAGTCGTCGCAGCAATGCTCGACCGCGAGTTCCACTCCATCGTGATCAGCCGGCGCTACAGGGCCGAGGAAACGCGCGCTACGCCGGCGATCTTCAGCGCGGCTCCGCACGAAGTGCGCGGCCATCGGGTGCTCATCGTGGATGAAACCTGCGACTCCGGCGAGACAATGCGGCTCGCGGTCGGCGCAATTGTCAACGCAGGCGCAAGCGAGATCAGGACGGCAGTCTGCTTTCGTACCGGCGACTACGAACCAGACTTCCACGCGCTGGCTACCGAAAGCACCATCGTACTGCCGTGGGATCGCGAGGTGATTGTGGACGGGGAGCTGACGGCGAACCCGGACTACGCCGACGCCATGAAACAGGGCTGACTGCTAGCGGATTTCCTGCCACCGGTAGTTCATTACTTCTTCGTTGCCAAGCAGAAACCGGCACTGCGATGCGCCGTCGGAGGAGCACTCGGCTTCCAGAACCGCGACGGGATATCCCGCAATCTTTCCAAAAAATGAGGCGAGCAATCCGGTTGTGATCTGACAGCCGGTGGAATGCGTTCCATCACCTCCTGCTTCCCAGCAGTTCCCGATCTCCACTACAGCCACACCCTCGGCCTCGTCATCCACAAAGGATACATCGCCCCAACCGGCGTCGTGAAAAAACCGCGCGGCATGCTGGCTGAACTCACTTAGTGGCAGGTCACCGGTATCTGCGGCTGGAGAACCTGACTCGCGAGAAGCATCCGAGAGCCATTCCTCAAACGCGGCGTGAACTGCGTCACCGCCGGCGTATCCCGCTTCGCGCAGCGCCTTGACGGCCGAGTCGGCATCGCCCATCGAGAGAATGGCGCCGCGGAGCTCGCGAAGGGTGGGAATCGCCACACCCAGCATCTGAATCGGAGAAGTTTGCGTCATCACGGTTCAAAGATTAACGAAAATTCCCGGTTCACGCGCTGCCGACTCTCTCGAGAAGTTCGGATTCGTCAATCACTTCGACTCCGAGCTTGCGCGCTTTTTCCAGCTTGCTTCCCGCTTCTTCGCCTGCGACGAGGAAACTTGTCGCCTTGGAAACCGAGCTTGTCACGCGCCCTCCAGCCTGTTCCACAGTCTCGGTCGCCTGCGCTCGCGACAGCGTTGGAAGAGTACCCGTGATCACCACCGTCTTGCCCGAGAGGGCGCCTCCGGACGCGATCTGCCGCGGCTCCGTGAAATTGACTCCCTCCCGCCGAAGTTTTTCAATGAGCGCCCGTGCACCCGGGTTCGCGAAGTAGCTCACCACTCCCTCCGCGATGATTACGCCAGCCCCGCGGATGCCGGATACCTCGTCCTTCGTGGCTGCGGCAAGATCATCAAGTGTACCGAAATGTCGCGCCAGCATCTGCGCGGCGATGGCCCCTACGTGCCTGATTCCGAGCGCGGTCACCAGCCGGGAAAGCGGCTGCTTCTTCGATTCTTCGATGGCAGCAAGAAGCGCGTCCGTTCCTTTCTCCGCGTATCCCTCCAGAGACAGCAGCTTCTCGCGGCTCAACGCGTAGATGTCAGCCGCGTCACTCACCAGCCCCGCCTGAATCAGTTGCTCGATCCGCGAATAGGAGAGGCCGCGAATGTCCATCGCTCCCCTCGACGCAAAATGAACCAGCCCCTCGAGCTGCCGACCCGGGCAGGCAACATTAGGACAGTAGATCGCGACCTCTGCATCGTCGCGCTCAACGGGCGTGCCGCACGATGGGCACTCTCGCTGCATGCGCCATTTTCCGCTTCGGGACCCGCTCTTTTCCGGAACTGACGCGATAATCTGTGGAATCACGTCTCCGGCGCGCTTGACCTGGACGATGTCGCCAATGCGTAGATCCTTTCTCTGCACTACATCTTCGTTGTGCAGAGTAGCAAGCTTGACTACAACTCCGCCGATTTCGACCGGCTCGAGCACCGCATAGGGATTGAGCGCCCCCGTTCGGCCCACGTTCACCCGGATATCGAGAAGCTTTGTCTCGGCAATGTCAGGAGCAAACTTGCGTGCGATCGCCCACCTTGGCTCTCGGCCGCCGATGATTCCGAGCTCTTCCTGAAGCGCGAGGTTGTCCACCTTCACGACTCCGCCGTCAATCGCGAAATTCAGTGCGCCACGCACTGTGTGCTCCACTTCCTTCGCCCACGTGAAGACGTCCTCGAGCGTTTTGCAGCGGGCACGATGCGGAGCGACAGGCACTCCCCACGATGCGAGCTGATCCAGCAACTCCCACTGGGTCCGGAATGGCAGAACGGAGGCATCCGCTGCAGCGACAGAGTACCCGTAGAAGTGAAGCGGTCTCTTCGCCGTCATGGCCGGATCGAGCTGGCGAAGACTGCCTGCCGCAGAATTCCGGGGATTTGCGAACACAGGCTCTCCAGCCTGCACACGCTCTTCGTTCATCGCCTCGAACCGGTCGAACGGCATGTATATCTCGCCCCGGATCTCTATCCGGCCCCCCGGCGCATCACCTGACAGACGAAGGGGGATGTCTCGCACTGTTCGGAGATTGGCGGTGACCACCTCGCCAATTATCCCGTTGCCGCGGGTTGTGCCGGTGACGAAGACTCCATCTTCGTAGGTGAGACTCACGGCGGCGCCGTCTATCTTCAACTCGACGGCGTATCCGGACCTGTCGAGTTCGCTTGCGGCGATACGCCTGATGCGCTCCTGCCACGCGGCGAGCTCGTCGTCGTTGAATGCGTTGCCGAGCGACAGCATTGGGGCAATGTGCGTGTGCTTGGCAAGGGAACTGGCGGGTGCCGCACCGACCCTGAGCGTCGGGGAGTCCTGGCTTCTCAGCTCCGGATGCTCTGACTCCAGTTGCTGAAGTTCCCGGAATGACTCGTCATATTCCCGATCAGAAATTGACGGCGAATCAAGTACGTAATACTCGTGCGAAGCCCGATTAAGGGTTTCCCTCAACTGCGAGGCTCGGCTCTCCGGATCCGCTGCCTGCGCCTGCTGCCTTCGTGTCGGCATCCGCTTTTTCTTCCGCCTTCGTGTGTTCGTTGAACTGGTCGCTGTCGAACCGCACGACGCGGTTTCGCCCCATTTCCTTCGCCACGTACAGAGCGTCGTCTGCAGCCTTGAGCAACTGCTCTCGGCCCTCAACTCGCGGATGGGGCCATGATCCCACACCGAGACTCACAGTCCGGGTGAGGGTCCCGCCCTCGAAAGAAAATGTATTCTCCTCCACCCGTTGCCGCACCCGCTCGGCAAACGTGACCGCCGAGTCCAGAACGGTTCCGGGGAGAAGGAGGAGAAATTCTTCGCCGCCATAGCGGCCAACGCGGTCGATCTCTCTGGCTTCCGCTTTAAGAATATCTGCAAACTGCTTCAGCACTTCGTCGCCGGCGGCGTGACCGTACGTGTCATTTACATGCTTGAAGTGGTCGATGTCACACATGACGCAGGAGATGGGTTCATGCAGACGGAATGAATGCTCGAACATCTCGTGAAGGCGCTGTTCCAATGCGCGGCGGTTATCCACGCCCGTGAGGCCGTCCGTGAGCGAGATGTGAAGCAGCCGGTCGTTCATCTCGGACAGTTCGGTCTCGCGGTCTCTAAGCTCCTGCTGAAGCTTTTTTATGCGGAGGAGGGACCGAACCCTCGCCTCGAGCTCCGCAAAGTTGATCGGCTTGGTGACGTAATCGTCTGCGCCGGCTTCGAGTCCGGCAACCATGCGCTCGGTAGAATCCAGCGCCGTCTGCATGATGACGGGAATAAACGGGAGATTCCGGTCTGCCTTGAGGCGGCGGACGACTTCAAGCCCGTCCATATCCGGCATCATCACGTCGAGCAGAATCAGGTCGGGGAGCCACCTGCTGACTGTATCGAGTGCAGTCTGGCCGTCGTTCGCACCCTCGACTTCGTATCCGCGCGCCTCGAGGCGCGCACGCAGCACTTCGACGTTGTCTTCGTGATCGTCGACAACGAGAATTCGCCGCTTCTCCGAGGGAGCGTCGGCCTCAGTGCCCATTGTTACGGCCGAGGAAGCGCTGAACCTCCGCGACTACGGCCCGTGGCTCACATGGCTTTGCCAGATATCCATCGCACCCCACTTCAAACGCCTTCTCCCGGTCAGAGGCCAGGGCGTGTGCCGTCAGTGCGATAATCGGAATGTGCTTCGTATCAGGATCGTGCTTGAGAACTTGTGTGGCTTCCCAGCCATCGATAATCGGGATCGATATGTCCATCAGGATAAGGTCGGGGTGCGCCGATCGTGCCTTGGCTATTCCTTCCTCACCGTTCCAGGCTTCAGTCACCTCGTATCCGAAGTGCTTCAGTATGGTTGAATAGACGATACGATTGTCTTCGTTATCCTCCACAAGCAGAATCATCTTACCAGACTCGCTCATCTTACCTCGCATAGGTATTGCAATCTGAAACCTGCAAGCAAATATCTTACCACCCCATTTCCGACGGCCAAAATGACCCATAACGACAAAGAACCGCTGCTTCCAGGTCTGCCAGACAAGCCACGTGGGCGCCCCTACAAGACCGTCGTCGAGCCCCGGTCGGTGAGCATGCTGGGGATCGGTATGGTCGTCGGGGTGGTCATTGGGGCGGGGATTGCGCTGCTGATGGCGCCCCAAAGCGGGATGGAGACGCGGCGGGGGCTCTCCAGGCAGGCGATGCGCCTGGGAGGGCGGGGAAACGCATGGTCCAGACTGGGCCGCGAACTTCGCAAGGCCGCCGCAGCCAAGAGAAAATCCATTGAGATGGAAGCGCGGCACAAGGAGATTGCGGCGCGCCGCGCAGAGCGGGGAGAGGCGGCCGCCTCACTGTAAAATCTGTCGAGGGCCAGGGCAAATCAGCGGGCCAGTGCCGCCCTGGCCTGGGCCTTATAGACGGGGTCGTTGAAATCGGTAGCAGTCAAACGCAACGCCCGTTCGAATTCGGCCTTTGCTTTCGCCGGCTCTCCAGCGTCGAGGTAAACTCCGCCGAGATCTACACGGTGGACTATTACCTCGGGGTCTGCCGCGACCGCCGCCTCCAAGTAGCGAACTGCCTCCTTCCAGCTGGCAGTCCCCATCACCCCGCCTCCAAGTACTTTTTTCGCAATGAGGCGCGTCACTCCGTTCAGGCGCATGACCTCGGCGTTCCACATCCCCATTACGTGAAGGCAACCCGCGTGGCGGGGGTTCAGCTTCAGGCATTCGAGCGCTTCGGATCGCACAGCGGTGGCGTATTTGATTCTCGCTCTGGGGCTCTGGCTCAAGGCGGACTTGCCGAGTGCGCGAGCCAGGGCGAAATGCCCTTCGGCATCGGAAGGGTTCAGATAGACCGCTCTTCGCGCATATTGTTCACCACTGGAATACAATGTTGCCCGGCGCGAGTCATCGGTGGCGTAGGCACCGATATCCAATGCGGACCTTGACGCTTTCCAGAAAGCCTCATAACTGGCGGGATCGGACCTGACCGCCTGCTCATAGTGGGCGAGGGCAACCGTTGCGTTCATGGCCGTGTAGGCACGGTCCCCAAGCTTCACCTGGTCGGAGGCCGTCTGAGCGCGCAGCGGCTGGATGCCGATAAAAAAGCAACAGGCAACAACTGTCGATCGTTTCATAGCAGGAGTTTAGAATGCATTTAACCAGTACACCCTTAGCAACCAGATGATCGTTCCACGATTGATAGAGCGAAAGCGGGAAGGTGGCCGTCTCAACGATGCAGAATGGCACGAACTCGTGTCTGAATATGCAGCCGGAACCGTTCCCGACTACCAGATGTCGGCGCTGCTCATGGCAATTTATTTCCGCGGGCTCGACCGCAACGAGACGAATGCGCTGACAGATGCAATGCTTGCGAGCGGAGGGCAGTTGAACCTTGCACACCTTTCCCAGGCGCGCATAGACAAACATTCGACTGGCGGGGTAGGCGACAAGGTTTCCCTGATTCTGGCACCGCTCGTAGCATCGCTCGGAGTGGCTGTCCCGATGATGTCAGGCAGGGGCCTCGGTCATACCGGCGGAACGCTCGACAAGCTCGAATCGATTCCCGGCTTTCGCACAGACCTCAGTCTCGATGTCGCAGCGCGCCAGATCGAATCGATCGGCTGTGCACTGATTGGCCAGACAAAGGAAATTGCACCGGCCGACAGGAAGCTCTACGCGCTGAGAGATGCAACGGCGACAGTTGAAGTCATTCCGCTGATTGCGGCGAGCATCATGAGCAAGAAGCTCTCTGAGGGGCTGACCGGTCTTGTTCTCGACGTCAAGCAGGGGCCGGGAGCGTTCATGCAAAACGCCGCCGACGCGGAAGCGCTAGCGCGTGCCATGATTCAACTCGGTGAAGACAGAGGCTGTCCGGTTGTCGCACTCCTCACGGCGATGGACCGACCGCTCGGTTTTGCCTGCGGCAACGCGCTCGAGGTACGCGAGTCCATCGATGCCTTGAGTGGTACGGGCCCGGAGGATCTGATGGAGGTGACGTATGCGCTGGGCGCGGAAATGTTGCTCCTCGCCGGCGCCGCCTCGTCTGCTGCTGCTGCCTGGCGCATGATGCGCGACGCTATCGGTTCAGGGCGCGCTCTGGAAAAGTTTGCGGAAATCGTCGAGGCCCAGGGAGGCGACCCCGGGATCGTCCAGAACCAGGAATTGCTTCCCTCTGCTCCCGTGAAAGCGGAATTTCCGGCTGCCCACGATGGGATTGTGACCGGGGTGGCGCCGAGGTCCATAGGCCACGGCATCATCGCGCTTCGCGGAGGGCGCCGAGCGATGGATGACGTGATAGATCCGTCTGTCGGTTTCGTGATCACAGCCAAGCCAGGTGACCATGTGCATCGGGGCCAAACGCTCGCCACCGTACACGCGCTCGACGACGCAGGCATAAGGGAAGGCATGCGAGCGCTGGCGGAGGCAATCACCCTTGGCGAAATAGCGCCCGAGCCGCTCGATCTGATAGCGACGCGGATCGACAACAGCGGCGCAGAAAAATGGAGCAGCCCCGGACAGTGAGTGTGAGAGTTGGAGTCATGCAGCGCCCGCTGGGAGGAGAAAGCGATTTCCTTCGCACTACCATTGCGCAGGCGGGATACGATGTGGTCCCGATGACGGATGAATCCGGTGACCCGTCGAAGGTGGACATCGTTTGGGTTCAGGGAAACGTCAACTGGTATCCGCTGCTCCGGAAAGGCCTTGGAAGATTGCGCAATGGACGGAGGCCGACGGTGCTCGTGTGGCATACCGAGCCGCTGCCGTTTCCCGGCGACTGCGAATTCAGCGGTCCGCGACTAACGATAAGGGAAGTGGCAAAAATCCTGCTCCGCGACAAGCGCGCGACCGACGCTTACACAAACTCGAGGCGCCTGCGACAGATGCACGAGCGCGGACTCCTCGACGTCTGTGTGGTTTCGTCCAGAACGAGGCAGGAGTATCTGGCAACCGTCGGAATATCGTCGCACTTTGTGCCGCTCGGTTTCTATGAAGGTATGGGACGCGATCTGAATCGAGAACGGGATATCGACGTCCTGTTTCTGGGCGCAATGGATGTTGCGAGGCATCTGCGAGTCGTCCGCAAGCTCAGATCCCGCGGAGTGAATCTCCACGCAGCGGGAAGCTGGAAAGGCGGCGACACGTGGGGTGAAGGGAGAATACAGCTAATCAACCGGGCAAGGATATTTGTGAACATACAGCGACATCGGGGTCAGTATTCAGGTCATCGGTTCGGACTCGGCATGGGCAACCGATCGATGGTCCTGTCCGAGCCCGTACACGATCCGTTTCCCTACGAACCGGGGGTGCATTACGTCAGTTGTGACCTGACCGAGATGCCTGAAACCATCCGCAGCTATCTCGCGAACGACCGCGCTCGCAAAGCGATTGCCGATGCAGGCCATGAGTTCGTGACACAGCGTCTGACGATGAAGGAGTCAATCGCGACTATCCTGCCTGTAATGGCCGAGATCCATGCGCGGCGCGGGTCCGGGTGACGATTCAGCTCTTCAAGCCTCGCATCTCGGAGAATGCAATTCGCGCAGCGAGTGACGTGCTTCGCTCAGGGTGGCTCGGGTTAGGCCCGAAAACTCGCGAGTTCGAACTGGAGTTCGCAAAGTTCGTTGACGCTCCGCATTGCGTGGCTCTCAACTCGTGCACTTCGGCGTTACACCTTGCACTCAAGCTTCTCGATTTGCCTGCTGGCTCCGAAGTCATCACCACCCCCCTCACGTTCGTCTCCACCAATCACGCCATTCTATATGAAGGCCTGGTTCCAGTTTTCGCGGATGTTGACCGGAGCACCGGGAACCTCAGCGCCGCTTCGGTTGCAGAGAAATTGACCGATCGGACCGGCGCATTGATGCTAGTGCATTACGGCGGAATTCCGGCGGATATTGATGAACTTTACGCTGTCGCCGCGACGCATGGCATTCCCGTTATAGAGGATTGCGCGCATGCGTGTGGGGCGACCTACAAAAAACGCCCTGTGGGAAGCCACGGGGAGCTTCACGCATTTTCGTTTCACGCGGTAAAGAATCTGCCGATGGGCGATGGCGGCGCGCTCACTGTCCGGACTTCCGACAACGATGCGAGACTTCGCCGCCTGAGGTGGCTTGGTATTGACAAGGATACGTTTCACCGGACGACAGGCGCCGCCTATGACTGGGAATACGACGTACCCGAGGTGGGTTACAAGTACCACATGAACGACATCTCCGCAGCTATTGGCCTGGAGCAGCTCGCGATACTCGATGATGAAAACGGCCGGCGCGCGGAGATCGCCGGGATGTACCGAA
>JBKJNN010000135.1:0-4759 GCA_046593625.1 Gemmatimonadaceae bacterium
AAGCAGCGACAGACCGGCGCGTCCGATCAGGTTCAGGTTCTTCGTGTCCTTCATGTAATCAGCGATACCGTCGATACGAAGCGCAACACGGTTCGCGATTCCGAAGCGAAGACCAACATCACCACTCACGCCGTAATTGAACGTGAACTGGCGCTGGCTGTTCGTCTGCTCGGAGCTGTAGTTGGAACGGACAACACCAGCACCGATGAGGAACTGCGCGCGGCTCATGATTGGAGCGTTGTAGAGCATGCGCAGTGCAAACGTCGAATACGTGATGTCGTTCCGATTGAAGCCGGCACGCGGGAGCGGATCACGCTCGAGGCCTGGCGAGTACGATCCATCGCCTTCGAGCTCGAAGTGCGGATCGGAGAGGAAAATACCAACGCGTCCGCCGTAACCGATACCATCCTTCGGCTGACCCGGTGCGTCGTCATCGAAATGCGTGTACTGAACGAACGGTCCGATCTCGAGCATTCCCGGAAGCGCCCACTCGTCTGGTCCAAGCGTGTCCCAGAACGTGTATGGTGCCCACGGAGCCAGGCTCGCGTTGGAATAATCGCCGCCGAAAAGCGCGCCGATGTTCGGACGGAACTCGAGTCCGGCCTGAGCGCGAAGATTGGTGTGCGACTCGTACAGACCGGCAGCGGTCGAGCAACTCACGCTGCCACCAATGCAACCACCGTTCGGCATGTAGTCGGCGATACCGTCGACACGCAGCGATACCGGGCCGAGCCCGACGCTGAAGCCGAGGTTGCCCTCTACGCCGTAGTTGTAACCGCGACGGTTCGAGCGAATGTCGCGCAGCTCGGTTCCGGTCGGCTCATCCGGCTCGTAACCGGCATAGGACGACAGAACTCCGCCAGCTCCAATATGGAACGCAGCGAGTCCCGCGAACGGGAAGCTGTAACGGATACGAGCCGAAACCGGGCCGTACCAGATCTTGGAATCGGCAGCCTGGCCCGCACCGGTCTGCTCGGGGCGATTATAGGAATTCTCCCATTCCAGGTTCCAGTTCGGAGCGAAGTAGGCGCCGACCCGTCCGCCGTAGCCGAATACGTTGTCAAGCTTCAACGCATCGTCGAACTTGGTGTACTGCCCAAAGCCGCCCAACAACAGCGTACCCGGCTCCTGTGCTGCGGCCGTTCCGCCGAAGAGCAAGGCCGTCATTGCGCAGACGGTCCAACGTCTTCTCAACATGATGAATTACCTCTTTCTGATGGTGAATGCAGCTACTACAACCGGACTTTCTTGGTCGAATGCCGTGAGGCAGGATGTATGCCCGTAAGTCGTTGCAGCCCCAAAGGGGGCCGCTGCGCTTGGGGGCAACTTAGCGAATTTGACTTCTCGCGCTAGGCGTTCACCGCGATTTTTCACGATACACACATACCGTTTCGGCGCGATGCAAACAGATGTCAGCCAAGGGTTTGAAGGATTTCGCACACCAGCCTCGTGGCACCCACGGGCTTGCAAAATCGAAGCCACACTTCCCTTACACAACTCGTGTCTGTGAGCAATTGGCCCTGTACGCCTAGACCCGGTCTCCTTTGGCGTTGCGCCGCCACCAGGTCGCACGCTCACGCCGCCGGGCAGCACGGACTGCAACCCGCCATGCTGCCTTCATCTCGTCCTCATCCGCAAATCGATCATCCGGCTTGTGGCTTAGGGCCCGCTTGAGCCACTCGGCGACAGGGGGAGAGTACAGACTTATGTCGATCAGACCAGCCAGTTGGCGCGCCACTATTTGAGCGGGATCGCCATCTCCAAAAGGCGGATGGCCGCTGAGCGCATAGGCCACTATTCCCGCAAGCGCAAAGCGATCGACGGACGCTCCGTGCGGCTCACCAAGGAGCTGCTCTGGCGCTGCGAAGGCCGGCGTCCCCGTCGTTCCGGTCGAATCCTCACCGGTAGCATTCGCAGTCCCGAAATCACTCATCCGCCAGCGACCATAGCGATCGATCAGGATGTTCTCGGGCTTCAGGTCTCGATGCACGATTCCGACAGAGTGCGCAGCCGAAAGTCCGTCGAGAAGCAGCTCGACCTGGGAAGCAATCTCATCGATTTCACGAGGCCCGCTTCTGTCAACGAGATTCGCGACCGATCCTTCGTCCGCGAGCTCCATCGAGTACCAGGCGAGATCGTCGCGCGCATCCCAATCGTAGATCGGCACAATCGCCGGATGCGCGAGCTGCGCGGCGAGCTTCGCCTCACTCCAGAACGCACTGACCGCGCGTGCATCTGCAGCCACGTGAGGATGCAGCACCTTCAACGCCACCTCACGCTCGAGCGACAAGTCACGCGCACGCCATACCTTTCCAAAACTCCCGGATCCCAGCGCAGACAGCACTTCGTAGTCATCGCCCAGCGCGAGCCGGATGCGCGTTTCTTCGGATTCGCTATCACCGGTCTGCACATCACGGATCGGCACCAGTACTCCCTTGTTCGCGTAGCCACGATCAGCGCTACGCAGAAATGCAGCGATCGATGGGAATCGCGCATCAGGATCCGGAGACAGCGCGCGATCGATTGCGTCCGCAACCGTCTGTGGAGTTTCCGGACGCAGCAGTCTTACCGGTGGCGCATCGCGCTGCGGCGGCGCCTCTCCAGTCAAGGCGGCAAAAGCGACGGCGGCCAGCTGCCATTGATCCGAGCACGACGTTGGCTGCCATCCACCTTCAGACCACTCAGGCGGAAGTACGATAGGCGCCCTGAAGCCTTCGGCCATTCCTCCAGGAAGTACCGGCCGCATTCCGGCGGGAATGTCTTCGCGCGGAACAGCCCATTGCCATTCGAGAAGCCAGAGTCTTCCGGTAGGTGCGACCCAGACTGTGTCTACGCTCAGAGCCCCATGCGTTGTCCCGTTGTCTTCGAGATAAGACAACGTCGACCCGACCCCACGCAGCACTTGCAACACATATGGTATTTCAGCTTTTCCCAGCCTCGCGAGATGCGCGCGTACCGTTTCTCCAGTTACCCACCGCCGCAGGTAACCAGGACCTCGGCGTGAATCGCGCTCCGCAACCCAATAGTGGTACGTCGTTGGGATCGCGGGATGATTTCGATGGGCGAGATGCCTCGCCTCAGAAAAAAGCCACGCGTGATGCGCAGGATTCGGCGCAGTTACAAGCGAAAGAGATCGACCGAGTCCGTCGGTGACCTGCTGATAGTGCCTTTCGTCGCCGTATAGGCCCTGCGCGCCCCACGACCATCCGGGCGGCAGTTGCCATCCCGCAATGTGAGGCGGGAGCGATAACCGCTTCTGCGGCTCAACCGGCGTGCGCTTTGGTGCGCTCAAGCGGTCGCCGATTGAAGGACGATGAGCACTCGCGAGCCGCGTCCCTCCTCGCTCACGATGTCAATCGTTCCGCCCCATGATTCCAGAAGCCTTCGGCTGATTGCGAGTCCGAGCCCGCTCCCCGTCGTGCGTGTCGAGAAATGCGGCTCGAACACTCGCGGAAGTGCAGCCTGTGAGATTCCGGCACCATTGTCATCGATAGCAATCGTCACGGACTTCTCGGCCCTCGTCAACGAAACTGTGACTTCTCGCGCGCGAGCGAGCCGCGCATTCTCGAACACGTTCAACAACACGTCGCGCAGCTCATCACCGCGCGCAAAAGCGAGTACCTGCCCTTCGGCTTCACGAAGATTCCAGGACACTTCGCCAATCCCGATTCTTTCAAGCCCCACGACGTCCCGCAATACTGCCGCAACATCGACTTTCTCAGGTTCTGGCAGCTCGCCAGGCGCGCTTCCGTACCTGCTGAACGCACGGGCAATTTCGTCGAGTCGATCGATTTCCGCGAGGATGCGAGTGACGTTCTCGTCGAGAACCTTGTCGAAATTGATCCTCGGATCCGTTCTCGCGCGCCGAAGGTGCTGAACGCCAAGCCTGATCGGTGTTAGAGGATTCTTGATCTCGTGTGCAACCTGCCGCGCCATTTCGCCCCACGCGAGAACTCGCTCTGCTCGCGCAACTTCGATGCGACTCAGCTCCAGATCACGCGCAAGCACTCTCGCTGCAATCCCGCTCAACCAGAATGCGGCAACCGCGCCGAGTGCGGTGGCGAACAACAGAAGCAGCGTAAGGTCGCGGCGGCGCGTATCGAGCACGAGCTCGTCACTCCGGGCAGGCGCAGCTAGCACGTAGCTCGCACGTGTCGGGCTCGACGCGGCGCGGAAACCCCATACAATTCGCGAGCCCGCAACTGTCTGCTGCCAGCTCGCCGTGAGCTCCCCCGCATCAGGAACGCTCAGCTTCACCGGCCTCGGCAGCAAGCGACCGGCGGGGGCAATCATCTCGTACAGTGAATCGCTGCTGAGAACAAGAAACGAATTTGAGTACAGGAAGAGCGGTGTCTCGCCCCGCGCATGGTCGAACTGTGGAGCAACGGGATCTTCACCTGCAGCTGCCTGAAGGGTCTCACGAACGAGTAGTTCGCGAACCTCCCGGTCGTCGCCCCGCAGCCGCTGGTAAGACCATCCGGCGAAGGCAAGCGCGGGGAGCACGAAAAACGCGAACAAGGCCAGCGTGAGCCTGCCTCGATAGCTCCTGCTCCAGGCAGATGATCGCCGGCGCAGCCACCGAAGGAATCCGCCCTCAGCCATTGCGCTCAACGCCCATATGAGAGCAGCAATTGCAACATTGAGAAGGACAATCAACGATGCGCGCACGATTCTGGTCGGCCAGTTCCGGATATCTACTTCGACGTGCGCTCGAGCAAGTCCATGTGACGTCGCGATCACTTCATCGCCATGCCATTCG
>JBKJNN010000130.1:0-3030 GCA_046593625.1 Gemmatimonadaceae bacterium
CACATAGGTCCATTCAGAGCGGGACGAGGACGCGCGGCAGCGGGTGTGCCCTCACAGCCGAACACGTTCTACATCTCATTCGACAACGGCGGTATCTGGCGCTCGACTGATTTTGGCTCAAACTGGCTTCCGCTCTTCGACGATCAGCCGACAGGATCTATAGGTGCGATTGCAGTAGCTCCCTCCGACCCGAACATCATATACGTGGGAAGCGGCGCCGGAATCATTCGACCCGACCTCGCCACCGGTGACGGGATGTACAAGTCAGCAGACGCGGGCAAGACATGGACACACCTCGGTCTGCGCGAAAGCCAGATGATCGCGTACATAGATGTCGATCCGAAGAATCCCGACCGCCTCTTCGTCGCCGTACTCGGACACCCATACGGACCAAATCAGGAACGCGGAATCTTTCGGTCGACTGACGGTGGCAGGTCGTTCGAGAAGGTTCTCTTCAGAGATGAGTACACGAGCGGCAACGACGTTCGCATCGATCCTTCCAATCCGAATACGATTTACGCAGTGCTCTGGCAGCAGCAGCAGAGCTTCATTGAGGGACAGGGTTTCGGCGGTGCAGCTAACGGCGTTTTCAAATCCACCGATGGCGGCACCACGTGGAAGCAGCTCGACAACGGACTTCAGGGCGTCATTCAGGCAAACATTGCAATCGCGCCGAGTAATCCTCGAGTGATCTATGCGTTTGCGGCGACGGCGACGGCAACGAACAGCGTCACTGGCGTTGTGAATCTTTACAAGACTACAGACGGGGGCGATACATGGGCACCCGTCATCAGAGACTCCGCGCGAACGATGGACCCGCGCCCGCTCGGCCGCATCGGCGGCGGCGATCTGCCAACAATCACTGTCGATCCAAAAAACGAGAACGTCATATACAGCGCATCCACAGTGATGTGGAGGTCCGAAGACGGTGGCGTGACCTGGACGGCCGTGCGTGGTTCTCCGGGTGGGGACGACTACCAGCGCATCTGGATCAATCCGAACAATACGGACATCATCCTCGCGCTTGCCGATCAGGGCGGGGTGATTTCCGCCAACCGTGGAGTGTCGTGGAGCAACTGGTATACGCAGCCCACGGCGGCGATGTATCACGTCTCCACCGACAACACATTTGCGTACAGGGTGTGCGGGGGACAGCAGGATTCAGGTTCGGGGTGCGTGCGAAGTCGCTCGCCAGATGGAATGATCACTTTCCACGACTGGCATCCGGTGAACATCCAGGAGTACGGCATTGCGGCGCCAGATCCAAAGGATCCGGATCTCGTCTACGGGAGCGCCAGAAACAACGTCTCGCTCTACGATCGTCGAACCTCCCAGACAACTCATGTCGGGCCCGACATGAGCGCAAAGGGTCCGAACGGTGAGAGCTACAACCGCAATGTGCGGACGATGCCGATCAACTGGTCGCCGCTCGATCCGAATACGATGTACTACGTCTCAAACGCCGTATGGAAAACCACCAATGGCGGCCACTCATGGGCGCGCATCAGTCCCGACCTTGCCCGGCAAACATGGGAAGTGCCCGCCAATACAGGCAAATACGGAAGTACGGTCAAGCCCGCACCGATGGGAACGATCACAGCGCTGTCGCCTTCACCGAAGAATGCGGGAGTCATCTGGGCCGGCACTGACGATGGCAACATTCAGGTGACGACAGACGGCGGGGGCAACTGGACGAATGTCACACCTGCGGCAATCAAGCCGTGGACACGCATCTTCAACATCGAGGCGGGTCACTTCGACGCCAACACCGCATATGCGGCGGCGAATACGATGCGCATTGATGACATGAACCCGCATTTCTGGCGCACACACGATGGCGGGCGTACCTGGACCGAGATAAACACTGGCATAGCACCAGGCGCGGTAGCGAACTCGATCCGCGAAGACCCCAAGGTGAAGGGACTGCTATATGGTAGTACTGACACACAGGTCTGGGTGTCACTCGATGACGGCGATCACTGGCAGTCGCTGCGCATCAACATGCCCGCGATCTCTGTGCGCGATCTCGAGTTGAAGGACGATTCCACCTGCCTCTGCTCCGATCTGATCGCAGGCACGCACGGCCGTGGCTTCTGGATTCTCGACAACGTCACTCCACTTCGCGCGATGGCGGCTGCGCGTAACGCGCGCGCATCCACGTATCTGGTGAAACCGGCGACAGCGGTTCGCGTGCGCTTCGCTTCGAATGAGCCAACGCCGTGGCCGCCCGAGATGCCAGCCGGTGAGAATCCTCCTCCGGGTGCGGTCATCGACTACAGTCTTGCCGCAAACGCAAAGGTGGTTCGTCTCGAGATACTGGATGCGACTGGCAAAATCATCCGGACGTATTCGAGCACTGACACTGTTCCCGGCCCCGACCCGGCGTTGAATCCTGAAGCGTATGACAGGGTCTGCCAGCAGAACCCCGGCGCACCGCGTTGTTCTGTTCCGCTCTACTGGGCGGCACCGAATATTGCACTCTCGGCTCGTGCAGGCATGCACCGCTTCAGCTGGGACATGCGGTATCAACCGATCGAAGGGACTTCCCCGGTTGAAACGGCAACGGGAGCACTGCCGCATCGCACATACTACGCTGCAACAACACCATGGGTTCCAGCAGGTACTTACACCGTGCGGCTCGTCGCCGACGGCAAGTCGTTCACCCAGCCGCTTTCGGTAGTGCTGGACCCTCGCGTCAAGACACCTCCAGCAACTATGGCTCAGGTCGCGGCGCTGTCGCGAGAGATGTACGATGGTGCCGTTGCATTGCGCACCGCCTATTCGCAGGCGCGCATCGCGTCAGACAAGCTCGGCGGAACCAATGTTGCCGCATTGAAAGCGGAGCTGGACTCGATCGCGCCGCCGCCAGTTCCCGGGGGGCGGCCAAGGTTCGGACCAGCAGCGCCTGGTGCGCAGCCCACTCTCCTGAGCGTACAGGCAGCGATGATGGCGGCGGCAATGTCCATGCAGGACGCAGATGTAGCGCCGACTGAGAGAGAGATCGACGCCGTAAAACGGGCGAGAGAGCAA
>JBKJNN010000150.1:0-34531 GCA_046593625.1 Gemmatimonadaceae bacterium
CACAAGATTTGTCGGATCGTCGGTACCGAAGCTGATGCGGCTGTCGTCCGTGAGAGTGAATTCCACGGCCTGGAAACCTGAAACGTTGTAGAGCCAGCCGCGAGTGGTGAGGTGAATCCCCCACCCCTCGTACCATCGGGTTCGCCGCACTTCGGCCTTCACGATCTTCGCGATTGGCAATCGCTTCGGAAAAAGGCCAAGCCCGAATCTGCTGGTGACAGTACCCTCGCTCACCTGGATAGTCTGGCTGCTGAAAATGACCGCCACAATTACAATCGTGATGGTCACTATGTTAACAACCAGTGAAACCGCCGAATCATCGCCGGCGCTCCTGAGCCGGATACCCAACAGCAACAGTATGCACAGCCCGAGTATGATCAGGCTTACCCAGCCAATCTGCCTGTGAAAATAGATCACTTCAACGTTACCAGATTCGAGCTCGCATGCCGGCTGGCAGTACCATAGGATCGCCTTCCTTGCACCCGAATGCCGCAGCGAACTCCGGCATGTTTGAAAGCGGGCCGTTGACGCGGAACTGGCCTGGAGAATGCGGGTCTGTCTGGATCTGAAGGCGGAGCTGCTCATCGCGCGAGTTGGCCCTGCGTGCCTGCGCATAGGCAAGGAAGAATCGCTGCTCCGGAGTGAATCCATCTATACGGGTCCTCGGTTTTCCGGCGAGAGCGCGTTCCAGCGCGTCATAGCCAACGGACACTCCCACCACATCGGCGAGGTTTTCCCCGAGCGTGAGCTTCCCGTTCACGTGCACGCTGTCGAGTACGACGTACGCGTTGTACTGATCTTCCACGACCTTAGCGCGCGCCGTGTAGTTCGCGGCATCCTGCGCGGTCCACCAATCCACGAGATTGCCCTTCGAGTCATACTGACGTCCCTGGTCGTCGAATCCGTGTGACATTTCATGGCCGATGGTGCCGCCAATTCCGCCGTAGTTAGCCCCCTCGTCGTAGAGCGGATGGAAGAAGGGCGGCTGAAGGCGGCCAGCCGGGAATGCAATCTCGTTGAGCTGCGGCGAGAAGTAGGCGTTAACAGTTGGCGGCGTCATGAACCATTCGCCGCGATCGACCGGCCTGCCGATCTTCGCAAGATTTCGCTGGACTGAGAATGCGCGGGAGTTCATGTAATTCGTTGCCCAGGGGCCGTCCACCACCACGAGATTCGAATAATCCCTCCACTCGTCGGGATAGCCAATCTTCCGATTAAAAGATGCAAGCTTCGTAAGCGCCTGCTTTCGGGTCGCTTCGCTCATCCAGTCAGCCTTGCCAATTCGCTCGCCCATCACAGCGCGAAGATTTTCGATCATCTCGAGCGCTTTGCTCCTGGCATCTGAAGTGAACGCGACCTTCACGTATTCCTTGCCGAGTGCATCGCCGAGGACGTTGTCGGCAGTAGAAAGGCAGCGTCTCCATCGCGGCTGCATCTGCCGCGCACCGCTCAGTGTCGAGGTGAACGCAAAATCTTCGTTGACGAACGCGCTGCTCAAGTAGGGGCTCGAGCGGCCGGCAAGCCGCCAGGTGAGATAGGCCTTCCAGTCGGCAAGCGGTGTGGCCGCCAGTTCCTTGCTAACAGCCCGGAAATACTCAGGCTGGCCGATATCTATGGAACTCACACCTCTGACGCCGACGCTCGCGAGGAACGTATTCCAGTTGAACCCGGGCATCATCTCGTCGATGGCCGTGATCGGCATCGGGTTGTAGTTCGCGATCGGATTGCGAAGCTGAACGGGAGTCCTCGATGCATTGGCAAGCCGGGATTCGAGCGCCATCACACTCGCCGCGTGCACCTTCGCGCTGGCTGATGATTCGCCAAGCAGTTCGAACGTTCTCGCGATGTGATCGCGATATGCCGTACGGATCTTCTCGGAGCCAGCGTCAGTCTTGGTGTAGTAGTCCCGATTGAGCAGGCCGAGCCCGACCTGGCCGGCACTGACGATCACGAGAGCGCTGTTCTTCGCATCCTGGTCCGAGCCAAAATTGAAGACCGGCGAAAACCCTGCCTTCTGAAAATGAGCGATTGCCGCATTCAACTGCGCTCTGCTGGAGATTGCCGCAATCCTCTTCAGGTCAGCAGCGAGCGGCTTGGCTCCAGCGGCTTCGATACCGGCCGAGTCCATGCAGCTCGAGTAGAACGTGCCGAGTTTTTTCGTGTCCGGGTCTGTGGTGGTTTTCGCCGCCTTTGCGGCAGACTCCAGGACATCCTTCAGCACGAGAAAATTCGACTCGCGCAGTTCCTGGAAGGGGCTCCAGCTCGCATATGCCTCAGGAACCGGATTCGACTTGAGCCATCCTCCGCTCGCATACTGGTAGAAATCCACGCATGCGTTGGTGGCGGGGTCAAGATCCGCCAGCATCAGGGGAGGACGCGGTTGAGGCGACTGGGCTGGTACGGGTGCTGAGGCGAGCGATGCTGCAGACGCAATCGCGGCGAGCAGGAAACATTTCTGGCTGATCATGTTCAAGTTCCTGTGAGATGTACGGGGGCGATTGCCGTCAGTTGCTATCAGGCGCGAGACGGACGTTCATCGGGAAGAAATTATCACGGAGCGGAGGCTAGCGCAGAACCCTCTGGCGCTCTCTCGGTAAACGCCGCAGCTTTTTTCCAGCCATGAATCATCTGAGCCGTCTGGTCGAGTATCTTGTCTGGGCTGACGTGCGGGTGCTGGACAGTCTGCGCAACTGTCGCACAGTTCTCCCTGCGGCCCAATCGCTTCACGCCCATGTCCTCGGCGCCGAACACGTGTGGCTGGCGCGCATAACAGGAGCAGAACCAGTAGTTGCGATCTGGCCCGAACTGACAATCGTGCAGTGTGAAGTGTTGGCAAGCGAAAACGCGGCTCGGCTGCGCGACCTCGTTGGCTCGATTGTCGCCTCGGACCTGGACCGGCCCGTTACTTACCGCAACTCGGCCGGGATTGAATTCACGACTGCTCTCGAGGACATCCTGCTGCACGTGTCCGCCCACGGTTCGTATCATCGCGGGCAAGTTGCAGCAATGATTCGCAGTGCTGGCGAGGAGCCGGCACCTACTGATTACATCGTGTGGGTGAGGAGCGGCCCGGCCCGGCTGGGTGCGCCGGGGTAAATCAGCTGGCGCGGAGCGCCGTCTCCACCATGGCGTCTTCGACGAGCACCGGAACCTGCCAGGTGTCGCCGAGCACTTTCTGGAAGCACCGCTTGGGGACGATTTCCACGCCCTGCGCGGAGAGTCGGCCATAGCGGGCGAGCTTTTCCGGATAGCGGGAGATGGAGGTCGGCGCGTAATCCAGGGAGAGGAAAAAACCGTCGCTCAGGCTGAGGGCGAAAATTTCCGCAATATCGCGCGCACGGGCGAGGCGCTCTACTCCAAGCACAACGTCGGTTCCCAGTCCGTGACCGTGCTCGGAGCGAGCAACCGCTACCGAAGACACTTCGGCCAGAGAGGGCGAATATTCCTCGAGCGCGGCACACGCCACCACCCTCCCGGAGAGGGTGGCCACGACATAATTGTCGATGTTGATCGCCACCTGATCCCACGTGCGGGGCAGCATCAGGCCCTCGGCCGAATAGTCGGCGACCAATTCCCATATCGCGTCAATATCGCCCTGGGTTGCTGGGCGAACGACCGGTATGAGGGTCTGACGGGGTGCCGGGTTGAGGGGCAGCGAAACGGCCGAGTGATTATGCACAAACAATGTATAAATAATCACAGGGCGTGATGCAAGACCCTTTTTTCACCTCTGGATTCAGGCCTCCCGCTGGCAGGGGCTTAGCGGGGCGGGCGGGGGCGAGCGGGGGCTTGGCGGGGGTGAATCAGGTAGGGGGACGATTCCCGGTGGTGTATTCCCAGCCGAGTGCGGCGCCGCGTTTGGCGACCATCTGGCTCAGTCCGATGGCAACGGCGCTTGCTGCTGTCCAGAGGAGCGCCTCGTTCCACCCGGTTTTGCGTGGCAATTCGGGCGTGAGCGGTGGATTTCCGGAGGTGGCCGCCTTCCATCCCGCGGCCAGGGATCTCTCCATCAGTGTGCTGGCGAGCATCGCTGCTCCCGCTCCCACGATCATCCAGGTCACTTTGCGGGGAGTGAGACGCTTTCGTTTGCGCATTGGGATTATCTGGTTGCGTAGACCGACGTGCGTCCGGCGCGATCGAATGTGAGGACATCGTACTTCTCCTTCGATCCACCTTCCATACCGGGCGAGCCCATAGGCATTCCGGGCACGGCGAGTCCTGCAATTGCCGGTTTTTCCGCGAGCATCTTGAGGATAAGGTCAGCCGGCACATGGCCTTCAACTGTATAGCCGTCGATGACGCCCGTATGGCAGGCCTCCATGTCGGGCTTGACGCCGTACTTCGTCTTCACGGCGGAGAGGTCTGGCATATCCATCACTTTGACGGTGAAGCCGTTTTGTTCGAGGTGCTTCACCCATTCCTTGCAGCAGCCGCAGTTGGGGTCTTTATACACCGTGATAAAGCGAGGCGCAGAGGAGGCAGAGACGGCAGAGGACGCAGAGGACACAGGGAGCGCAGAGGGCACAGGGAGCGCAGAGGGCACAGATGAAGCAGAGGCGGCAGAGGACGCAGAGTCGGTTGCGTTCCCCTCCTTGGTGCAGGCGGATGCAGAGAACAACAGCGCCAGAGTTAGCGGGACAATCTTCACGTTCCGCCGCGACCCCCACCCAAAATCACGCAGTTTCTGTGTCATCCTTTCCATCTGTGTCATCTGTGTCATCTGTGGCTGTAGTTGCTTCATTTAAACCTCATCAGTAGGTGCATTCGCTTCGAGCCAGGCCCGCCATCCACCGGCAATCGAAGTCACGTTGGTGTATCCCATCTTCTGTAGTGCATCAGCGGCCAGCGCTGCCCGGTATCCGCCGCCGCAATACAGGATCAGCTGCTCATCCTTATCCGGTACCACGGTTTCGATGTCGCGCTCGATGATACCCTTCCCGAGGTGATCGGCTCCACGTGCGTGGCCTGCCTGCCATTCGTTGTCTTCGCGGACGTCAATCAATCTCGCATCGCCGCCGTTCACTGCGGCCACTGCATCAGTAACGCTGATTTCGCGGATGCGGTTCCTCGAATCGGAGACCAGAGCCAGAAATCCTGGCGAGTGCTCCTTGTGAGCCATCACTTCTTTCGGTCCATGCGGACAATTGTCGCGGTCGACGGCTGCCGCGTTTTCTGGAGGCGTGCCGCCACCTCTTCAGTTTTCGCGAACACGCGCAGAACATTTTCGCCCGCCAGTTTTTTCATGTCCTCGTCAGACCAGCCGCGATGCGCCAGCTCTGCAAAGAGCGCAGGGTAAGTCGAGACATCTTCCAGTCCCTTGATTACGGCACTGATTCCGTCGAAGTCTCCGCCGATTCCGACATGGTCTGCACCGGCGACCTTTTTTATGTATTCGATGTGGTCGGCTACCTGTGCGAGTGTTACCACGGGAGCGGGGTGCGCAGCTCTCCATGCAGCTCCCTCTCGTTTCAATGCCGCCTCGTCCGAACCAATCCTCACTCGGGCCGCTTTCTGCGCCTCGTTGAACGCTCCCTCATGCTCGGAGAACTGTTTCGAGATAAAGCTCGGCACAAACGTGATCATTACAACTCCGCCGTTCGCCTTCAGACGGCGCAGGATCGAGTCGGGCACGTTGCGTGGAACGTCTACAAGCGCCCGTGCGTCCGAGTGCGAGAAAATTACCGGTGCCTCAGTTACGTCGAGCGCATCGCTCATCGTGGCCGGCGAAACGTGTGAGACGTCGACCATCATGCCGAGCCGGTTCATCTCTCTGATCACTTCCTCGCCAAAGGGAGTAAGTCCGTCATGCTTTGCCGCATCGAGCGCAGCGTCGGCCCAGTCGAGCGTCACGTTGTGCGTCAGGGTCATGTAGCGTGCACCGAGTGCGTAGTACGATCTCAGCGCGCCGAGTGAATTCTCGATTGCGTGCCCGCCTTCGAGGCCGAGGAGGGAGCCGATGCGCCCGCGCTTGAAGGAGTCGCGAATGTCGCGGGAAGTAAGCGCGAGTTCGAATCGCTCCGGGTACATCGCGATAACACGCCGTGCGATGTCAAACTGTTCGAGCTGAATCCGCGCATACCCTGAGTCTTTCACCTCACCCGGTATGTAGATCGACCAGAACTGCGCGCCGACCATGCCCTTCTTCAACCGGTCCAGGTCAGTGTGACCGCGTGTTCTCTGCCTGAGGTCGTACGCGGCGACATCCATCGGTGCCGTTGCGTCTTCCCGGATGGCCCACGCCAGATCGTTGTGCCCGTCGATGAGTGGCGTGGATGCGAGAATCTGGCGTGCGCGTGCGAGATCCTTCTCTGTGGCCTGGGCTGACATAGTAGAGGCGCTCAGCGTTGCGAGTGCGAGAAATGCGGTGATGTATCTCATAGGGTAAGCGACGGTGAATGGGAAAAACTACGGGGTTGGCCCTCTCAGCGCTCTGCGCCTCTGCCTTATCTGCGCCTCTGCGTTCCCTGCGCCTCCTTTTTGAGCTATTCTCTCAGAATGCAAGAACCAACAACTGGCGCACTGGATTTCGGCGATCAGGCGTCCCTCGACGCCTCGCTTTCCGACAGCGTGCAGGGGCTTCACGAGTCAGGAATTCTCAAGATAACGCGTCAGGTGCGGGAGATGCTCGCGCAAGGCGAAACGGTGGTGAATCTCACCGTAGGCGATTTCGATCCCAGATATTTTCCCATCCCCGCTGAGCTTTCCACCGCACTTCAAGGTGCAGTGGCCCGCGGTGAGACGAACTATCCGAATCCCGAAGGGCTTCTCGTTCTGCGAAAGGCAATTTCCGATTACGTGTTCCGCACCGCAGGCGTACGATACCCCGTTGAAGCGATAGTGGTCTGCAGCGGTGGCCGTCCGGTTCTCTACGGTGCATACAGGGCCGTCGTCAATCCGGGTGACAAGGTTCTCTTCTCGGTTCCGTCATGGCAGAACGACTCCTACTCGTGGCTCACGGGCGCCGACTCGATCGCGATCGAATCCACTGCTGAAACAGGATTCCAGCCGACCGTCGAGCAGTTTGCGCCGCATCTCAAGCATGCGGCGATGATCTGCATCTGCTCGCCGGGAAATCCCACGGGCACAGTCATGACGCGGGATCACCTTCAGGAGATTCTCGAGGCAGTGGTCGCTGAAAACAGGACCCGTGAGAGCGACGGGCGCCGCCCCGTTTTCATACTTCACGACCAGATGTACGGCTCGCTGGTTTCAGCAGGGCAGGAACACGTATATCCCGCTGCCCTGGTACCCGAGTGCGCCCGGTATCTCATCTCGGCCGACGGAGTTTCCAAGGCGTACGCTGGTACCGGCCTGCGCCTCGGATGGATGCTCGTGGCGCCCACGGTGGGCAAGAGGATTCGCGATCTACTTTCTCACGCGGGCGCCTGGGCCCCGCGCGCCGAGCAGGTGGCGGTGGCGGAGTTTCTCAATGATGCGGATGCAGTCGCGAGGTTCAGGATTGAAATGGATGGCAGACTTGCCGAGCGACTGCAGGCGATGCGCCGCGGGTTCGAGGAGCTGAAATCTGCTGGATACCCCGTGGATTCAATCAACCCGCAGGGTGCCATCTATTTCTCGGCTCAGTTCCGCCTGCATGGAAAATCGGTCGGCGGAAAGAAGCTGGTGACCGACGAGGACATCAGGAGCGCGCTACTGTCCCGGGCAGGGGCAGCAGTGGTGTCGTTTCAGGCTTTTGGCGTGCCAGGTGACACCGGCTGGTTTCGGCTATCGGCCGGAGCTGTCTCGATGGACGAGATCGAGGCACTCTTCCCCCGAATTCAGACCCTGCTGGACGACCTGGAGTAAAGAAAGTCTCCCGATTCACGCCTGTCTGAAACTATAGGCAGGCGGTTTGCGTGAGGGGTAACATGCTTTTCTATCCGCCTTTTCTGGCAATCATCCTCGTGGCCGTTACCGGCGTGCTCGCGAGATGGCTGCTGGTCACATGGTTAGACAGTCGCCGTGACTCGAGGCCCGTCGGCGTGCCGGTTGATCTGGAAGAACGCCTCAGAAAGATCGAAGCGGCTACCAGCGGACTCATTATGGATATGAGTGCGATGCGTGAGAAAGAGAGATTCATGACGCGGCTCAAGGCTGGCGCAGATTCACGCGATGATTCAAGTCGCCAGGCGTCACCTGATCCCGATGAACAGCCGTCACCAATGGCGACTCAGAGCATACCCATCACGCGTCCGGCCGGGCACCGCTAGGAAAATCGGAGCACATCGGGCGCGCTCACGGTAGCGCCTGTTTGTCAGCCTCCGACGGCGCTCGCGTTTCCGGTGCCCGCGGATTGTCAGCTACTCCCGCCGGAACGTCATTCGCATCAGGGTCGCCCGCTTCAACGTGTCGTTTCACGAGCGTGAGAATCGTGTAGATGGCGACTGGCTCCTGATCCTGATTGGTCACCTCCACATCCCATGCGACAACTCCCTGAGGTATCACGTCGGGTGGCGTATCCTTGGCTGTCTTCTGCTTGCATGTCAGCCTCACCTGAATGGTGTCACCCGCGTAAACGGGTTTGACGAACCGCAGGTTATCGAGACCATAGTTGGCAATGACCGGTCCTGGTGCAGGGTCAACGAACAGACCCGCCGCCGCTGAAAGAACGAAGTACCCGTGAGCTACCCTGCGCTCGAAGATCGATTCCTTTGCCGCGATATCATCCATGTGGGCATAAAAGAAGTCGCCGCTGATCCCCGCGAAATTGACGATGTCAGACTCGGTGATGGTGCGCCGATGGGTGATGAGCGTGTCGCCCACCTGGATTTCGTCAAAATATTTCCTGAAGGGATGGATGCGGTCCGTAAGCTGTGCGGCTCCCTTGATCCATTCGTTGGATACACGCGTCAGAGTTGTCGGTGAACCCTGAAGCGCTGTTCTCTGCATGTAATGCAGTGCACCGCGTACACCTCCAAGTTCCTCGCCACCACCGGCACGACCTGGTCCGCCGTGCACGAGGCCGGGCAGAGGAGAGCCGTGTCCAGTCGATGCCTTCGCGCTCGTTCTGTCGATCATCATGATGCGCCCATGATGTGAGGCAGTGCCGAGCGCGACGCTGCGCGCTACCGAATCGTCCGAGCTGAAGAGCGAGCCGACGAGGCTGCCGCGACCGAGCTTTGCGAGTTCGATTGCTTCGTCAACGCTCTTGTAGGGCATGACAGTGCTCACCGGGCCAAACGCCTCTATCGTGTGAGGGTTGTCGGTGTCGAAGGGTCTGTCGCAATAGAGAAGCGTCGCCGGAAAGAACGCGCCCTTTGACTTGTCACCCGATGCGATATCGAAGTTGTCAGGGTCGCCGTAAACCAGCTCAGATCCTTTCCGAAGCCCTTCGACATTCTTCCGCACGTCATCGACCTGCGACTTTCCGACGAGCGGCCCCATTCGGATTCCATCGGTTTGCGGATCGCCGAGCTTTACGCCGCCAAGCCTCTTGGAAATTGCCTTGATGACGTCTTCAACCATAGGCTCAGGCACGATGGTGCGCCTGATGGCCGTGCACTTCTGTCCCGCCTTCACAGTCATCTCGCGCACTACTTCCTTCACGAACAGGTCGAACTCCTCAGTCCCGGGTGTCGATTCGGGGCCGAGCATCGAGAAATTGAGCGAGTCGGCTTCCTGATTGAAGCGAACCGAGTTCTCGATCATCGCCTTGCCGGCCTTGAGCTTTCTCCCCGTTGTAGCGCTTCCCGTGAATGTGACGACGTCCTGCCCGGTGACATGATCCAGCAGGTCCCCGGTTGATCCAACAATGAGTTGAAGCGCGCCGTCAGGAAGGATTCCGGATTCGATCATCGCTCTCACCATTCCCTCAGTGAGATACGAAGTGACTGTCGCCGGCTTCACGATTGCCGGCATACCTCCAAGGAACGTTGGAGCGAGCTTTTCCAGCATTCCCCAGCAGGGGAAGTTGAACGCGTTGATATGAACGGCGGTGCCTTCGAGTGGAACGCAGATGTGCCGCCCTACGAACGAGTTGTCCTTGGAGAGCGGCTCCACGTTTCCGTCCACGTAGAACGTTTCGTTTGGAAACTCGCGGCGTCCCTTGCTGGAGTAGGCGAAGAACGTCCCAATACCACCTTCGATGTCGATCCATGAATCGATCTTCGTCGCACCTGTGGCTTCGGAGAGTTTGTAGAACTCTTCCTTTCGCTCCATCAGGTACCTGGCCATTTCCTTGAGCATTCGGGCGCGCTCGTGAAATGTCATCGAGCGCAGCGCCGGATTGCCCTTGTCTCTGGCGTACTGGAGCATTCCCTTGAAGTCGAGGCCTTCGCTTGTGGCCTCTCCAATACGCTCGCCCGTAACTGCGTGAACCAGTTCGGCTCCGGAGCTCGTGCCCTCTACCCATTCGCCCTGTGCGTAGCTCTTCAATTTTGTCATGATCCGTACGTTCTCCAGCCGGTCATCGAACCGGCGATTTCATTGCCAGTGCTAAATCTCGCACAGGGGCACGCGCTTGGCTTTGTCACTCGTGATCAGCGTACGCCAGCAGCGCTGCCGTAACCGACGGTCGAAGAAAAGTGGCCGGGTCGGAACCATCCTGCGACGCCCGCATTTCGATCGATCGCCACCGCTCGTAACCCGCTCGGTCAAGCGCGGCGGCGAGGCCAGCGTGCGGAGAACTGCCGTCTGCGATCGGTACGAGCTCCGGTTCACTGATGTGAAAGTGCCCCAGCCACGGCTCGGCGATTTCCACGGCACTCTCCGGATCTTCGTCGTTAATGGCTATTGCACCGGCATCGAGGTTGATACCAACCGATGGGTGATCGATTCTCTCTAGCAGAGAGACAACTTCGGCCGTCGTCGTCAGGTAATCGCAACCGTAGACCGGCGGATTGGGCTCGATGCAGAACGTTACTCCGGTGCCTTCTGCAACATTACCCACTGCCTGAAAGAACGGGATCGCAATATCATCTGCGGCTTCGGTAGTCAGGTGCCCACGGACCCTGTTTCGGGGCGAGCCAAACACCATCGCTCCGGCGCCGAGTTCCGCGGCAAGCTCCACCAGTTGTTCTAAATAACTGAGGGTGTTGATCCGTTCAGTTTTCGTTGCGAACAGCTGGAGATCCGGCCGGCCGTAGAGCAGTGCCTGGAGTGCAACGATAGGACAGCCAGCATCGTCCCAGTATGTCTTCAGCGCAGCGCGCGACCGTTGATCGGCAACAGATGGATCGTTCCAGATTGTTGTTGGCGCGATCTCGACACCCGTGATACCGAGGCCGCGGACGATAGCCCCCATCCTGGAATCCCAGTCCCGGGTCCACGAGATATTTGAGAGCGCGAGCTTTCTCACGATGCCCGCTCGGCCTGCACATAGCCGGATATTGCCGATAGCACATCGCGTTTGGGTGAGATGTAATTACCGTCGCCCTGATACAGTGCAGCGTTAAGAGTGTGCACATCGTATGCGGCGTTCTGCGGACCCGGGCGATTGTTGAACTCCATTCCGAAACTCTCGTGCGCAACTTCGGCCAGCGATACCGGTTCGGTGACGAGGTTGATGAGCTTGAGCCCCTTCTCATCGGCTGTCTGGACATCCCGCCAGAGAGAGTCCAGATGATAGAACTGGTAGACATTGTCGGCGTTCAGGCGCTCCACCTGATTGTCGTGCAGCAGGTCGTAGATGGCGTTCTTCTTGAGCCCGCTGCCAAACAGGCCGGGGAGTCTGACGACCATCGTATCGAAGTGGTTCGCGATTTTCTGTTCCAGCTCATAACGATGGCGTCCGTACGGGGCTGACTGATCCGGATCTATTTCGGTGGCTTCATCCACGTCCGCCGGTTCGGGATAGACGTCAATTGTCGAAATCAGTATGACGCGATCGGCAGTGCAGCCAAGCAGGGCCTGCTCGAGCACTGAGAGACGCGCCCGGTCATTTGCGGGATCTGCATTTGCCTTCCATTTCTCCGCAGGCGCACCGGCACAGACGACCAGGTCGAAATGCTGACCTGGCAAAGCGTCGATGTTCGTGGTGTTGAACCTGTGCGTGAACTGCGCCTGGCGGTCCAGGTTCCCACCTACGAATCCCGAATGTCCGATCAAAGCGTGCTTCACGGGTCGTAGCGATGAAGTGCAGCCGACATGAGCATTCGGAGAATCGCGAGATTTGCGCGAACGCCCTTTATCTTCGTAGGAGTGCTGCCGTGCGCAGGGTATTCGCGCGTCACCGGTACCTCAACAGTCCGAAAGCCGAGTCGGGCTGCGCGAACCGCCAGATAGTAATGAAGTTCGTAGGTGGAAAAGACGCTTCGGAACGGCGCAACTCGTGGATCGAGCAGAAGTTTACGACTGTAGGCCCGAAAGCCGTTGGTTGTATCGGTGAGCCGGCGTCGCGCGGCGACGCTCAGTACCGGTGCGTGAAGCATTCGAACCCCAATCGATCGCGAGAGCGGAGTGTTGATGCCGCGCCCGCCTGCAATGTATCGAGAACCCTGAACGTGGTCGTAGCCCTCGTCGAGACGCTGCGCAAAAGCCGGAATTGCCGATGGATCATCCTTGTTGTTGCCGTCTATCACGATGACTCCGTTATAGCCCTCGTCCAGCGCGTACGCGAGCGCCATCCTCATCTGCGCGCTCAGGCGGCCCGGACCGGTTTTCGTGAGCAGCGTTCGCACGCCCACCTGCCGCAGGTACTCGACGTCGAGCGAACCGTCGGTGCTGCCGCCGTCTGCCACGATGATGTCAGGCATCCCCGCAACGCGCGACATAGTCTTGAGCTGCGTTCGTACCCGATTTCCTTCATTGAGTACGAACACGCACACGCAGTAACGGGTGCCTCGGGCACCCAGTGAGACAGTCTTATGAGCCGGAATGTCCCAATCGTCGCGACGGGCGATGGGCATAACGCCGTCAGCGGGCATCACTCTCCACGACGACGTTCCGCCGCTCGTCCTGGGCTACAGAGGCCGTGCCTGCGTGCTCGTCAGCAACGTAGTACAGCGGACGATCACGCGTTTCCACGAGAATGTGTCCGATGTATTCGCTCAGCACTGTCAGAATGACGAAAATCAGAAGAAACATTCCAGCGTTCTGGAGCGACAACGTTGTCCAGCCCGCCGCGACGTTTCGCTTGAACAGGTAGATCGAAACCACATAGATCGCGTACAGCACATTGAGAACTCCTCCAACTATGCCAAGCGCTGTGACAATGCGGAGTGGGTGGGACGAGTGGGAGATGATGATGTCGATCGAAACAGCGATGCGATCGATCGTGCTGCGTTCGGGCTTGGACGGGTCGCGGGCGATGGGGTCGTACTCGATACCCGCATGCTCAAATCCGATATCGCCGCTCAGTATTCGCAGATGCCTGTGCCGGTCGCGAATCCTGACAACGGCATTGACCGCTTGTCTGCTCAGGGCCCGAAACTGGGTGGAGTTTGCCGGGAGGTTAAGCTGAAGAAAGCGGTGCGCGTACCAGTACCAGAGTCTGGCCAGCATCCGCACCACAATCGAATCACCCCGTCTCGAGCGGCGCACGCCGAACACCACTCCAGCGCCCGCGCGTGCCTTCTCCACAAATTCAGGAATCAGCGCAGGCGGGTCGGTATTGGGAAGCATGATCACCACGAAATCGCCGATCACCGAATCGAGCCCCGCCGAGATGGCGACCTCCTCTCCAAAATGGCGTGAAAGGCGGATGACGCGCACGGACTCGAAGGCATCCACGATCTGCGTGAGACGCCTGAACGTGTCGTCGTCCGATCCATCATCCACTATCACCAGCTCGTGGTTTGCAAAATTGCGGCGCAGTACGTCCATCGTCTCAGATACGAACCCCTCGACGATTCCTGCGTCGTTGCGGACCGGAGCTACGACGGAAACAAAGCAATCAGAGGATGGTTGCATCAGAGCGCTCCCGCAGCCTGCATGATGTCGATCTCCACCAGAACGTCAAAGATATTGTCTATCTTTGCGCCGAGTACGCAGGTGAGGCCCGGGAGGCCGTGATCCCGCCTGAACAGAATTGGCCTGCTGTCGTCCACGTCGCTCCTCGGCAGAATTGTTTTGGTCTGCCAGATAGAATCGGTGTATTGGCATTGTGCGATCAACGGGACGTAGCGCCTGGCGTCCTGAATCATTTCGGTGAATCGCGTGCGATGTGGAACCGAACGAGCTTCGATACCCGACGGCGCAGCGCCGGGCCCTTCCATCCAGTTCGAGTGTGGCGTGTACCTCACATGACTCAGTGTGTGTTTGCCAAGCGGCGGAAACGGCATCAACGAGAAGAATGGGCCGCACATTACGGTTATGCCAATGTCGCTCAGCTCTCCCGGCACATCAACAACAGCCATCTCAGTGCTCTCGTGCCTGAGTGAGACTGGCTCGATTCCCGAAGCGTTGAGCACCCGATTGAGATCGGAATAAGTGCAGTTGAACACGTGGCTCGCATGTACTGACCGCGTTTCTCCGCGATGCGAGTATCGCACGCGCACGCGGCCATGCTCTTCTCCGGCCACCGATAGCGCCTCCGCCCCGAGGGCAACTGCAACTCCGCTGTCTGTCAGATCGCGGGAGAGACGGTTTCCAAGGAGCGTCGCGTTGAACACCGACTCCTCGACGGCGAAGACCTCCTCCACCATCGAGGGTGAGAATAGGCGCTTAACATTGGCGGGGGCGGGTTTCAACGGCGCTCCTATCCGGCTGCAGAAAGTCTGAAACTGGTCTGAGGTGACGCGTGAAAAGTGCCGGCCAATCGCATAGTAGTGACGGGAACTCGTGTCCATGCAGTCGGCGTATTCATCCCTGAAGCGAGGGTAGTTGATACGTGAGCGCAAACCGGTGAGATAGCTGCGCGGATAATGATAGCCGTTATGTACGCGCGCCTGGTTGTGATACGAGGCTCCGGAGAGCAGCGAGTCAGACCGTTCGAGGAGAATGGTGTTCCTGCCCATCCTGGCGAGATGCAGCGCAATGCTGCACCCGATAATTCCACCTCCGATCACGACCATGTCGGCTTCGCCGCGCTCGCTCTGGATTGGTCCTGATTCAGGAATATCCTGCTGCGACGTCAAAGGGATCTGAGGTCTCCTGGAATTTGAGTGCGTGCTATCGCTTCGAGGAATCTTTCCAGGTCATGTAGCTTCTGCTCTGGACCGGTCGCCCTTTCTCCGGCTCACGGAGTGGTTCCACCGGTTTCAATGTGCTGCGCAGCGTTTCCGGCAGCGATTGATAGAGGCGGGTGCCGTCGGTTTTCCACGCAATCATCTCGTCGCTCACGTCCTTCACGATTTTCGCCGGATTTCCGACTACAACTTTCCGTGCCGGAATCTGCATCTCCGCCGGCACAAAGCACAGCGCCCCCACGATACACTCGGCACCCACAAAAGCGTTGTCCATGACTACTGCGTTCATTCCGATCAGCGAGTTGCGCCCGATCCGCGCTCCGTGAATTATGGCCCCATGCCCGATGTGCGCGCTCTCCTCCAGCACCACTGTCACACCCGGGAACATGTGCACTGTGCAGTTCTCCTGAACGTTGCAGCCGTCTTCGATGACAATGCCACCCCAGTCTCCGCGGATAGCAGCGCCGGGGCCGATATAGACATTGCGGCCAATGATGACGTTGCCGGTCACCGTGGCATTTGGATGGACGAAAGCGCTTTCGTGGACAACGGGCCTGAAGCCGTCAAACTCAAAAATATTACTGCTCATTGTGCGCACCTCTGCGCCTTTGCGCCTCTGCGTAGCGAAGCCCTCCGCGCCTCACGCGGTTTCAATGATTGTCGCCATGCCCTGGCCAACACCAATGCACATCGTGCAAAGAGCATAGCGTCCGCCCGTTTCCCGCAACTGATGAGCGGCGGTGAGGAGAAGCCGCGCGCCGGTCATGCCGAGTGGGTGGCCGATGGCGATTGCTCCGCCGTTGGGGTTGACGCGCGGATCATCGTCGGCGATCCCCAGCTCGCGCATACACGCCAGTGACTGGGCTGCGAATGCTTCGTTCAGTTCGATGACATCCATCTGCTCGATGCCAAGGCCAGCCTTCGCGAGCGCTTTCCGGGACGCCGGAACCGGCCCCATCCCCATGATGCGCGGCTCTACTCCAGCAGCGGCGGACGAAACTATGCGAACCATTGGTTCGAGCCCGTAACGCGCCACTGCATCTTCAGACGCAACGAGTATTGCTGCCGCACCATCGTTGATTCCGGATGAATTGCCCGCCGTCACCGAACCTTTCCCATCCTTTCTGAACGCGGGTTTGAGCTTCGCAAGAATCTCCATCGATGTGTCAGGGCGCAGGAATTCATCTTCTGAAAAAATCGTCGGTTCCTTCCCGCGTTTTGCTGCCGGAATCGTAACCGGCGCTATCTCGCGCTCGAAGCGCCCGTTGTCGCGCGCTGCCGCTGCCTTCTGCTGCGAGTTGACCGCAAAACGATCCTGATCCTCCCTCGAGACCCCGAATTGCTCAGCGACATTCTCGGCAGTGTTTCCCATCGAGTCGATCCCGTACGTGTCACGCATTTTCGGATTGACAAAGCGCCATCCGATGCTGGTGTCGAAGATCTCGACGTCGCGGGCGAACGCCTGCGCGCCTTTCGACATTGCGTACGGCGCGCGGGTCATGTGCTCGACTCCACCGGCTATATAGAGGTCGCCGTCGCCCAGAGATGCGGCACGCCCCGCGTTGATCACGGCGTTCATGCCCGAAGCACAAAGCCGGTTGACCGTTTCACCGGGAACCGACGCGGGCAACCCTGCGAGGAGCGCCGCCATCCGGGCAACGTTGCGATTATCTTCGCCCGCCTGGTTGGCGCAGCCCAGTATCACGTCTGCAATTTCGTCCGCGGGGACGTTGGGGTTGCGGCGCATCAACTCGGCTATTGTGTGCGCGGCGAGGTCATCGGTGCGAACGGGGGAGAGTGATCCCGTAAAACTTCCGATGGGTGTGCGGATTCCGTCTATAATGAAGGAGTTTGCCATGGCCTGTGAAATTTAAGGCATGGGCGATTGCGCGGCCCCGTGTGGGGGAAAGGGCTTCTCTGCGGGGGGTTGTGATGGTCGAAATCGGACTGACCTGCGGTGCAGTTCGGGTTACAGGCTTCAGCCGGTTGGAGGCGCGGCCGATGTCTACGTCCAGGCGCCGCGGCGCTGGTTTGGGCCCGTATCGTCGGGTGTCGGGCTCCTGGCTGAATCATCCGGCGGCCGCCTGATGCCGTATGTCCAGGCTGGCAGCAAGAATAGTAATGGCATCGGAGTCGACTTTGTGAACTGGAGCGTACTCGAATACGGATTCCCGTCAGTTCTTTACTGTGTACGAGAGAGGATGGGTCAACTGGCTGAGTCTCGAACTACCCATCGCGCGGCGAGCATCCATTTATCTTCGGGGTGGTTTTGCATCAGGCCATGTCACCAAGCGGGCTGGTCCGTACCCCGAACCGTACGTAGACGAAAACCGTTGGGTAAAACCTGGCGCGGCCACTCTCGAGTTCCATCGGTGACCTCACAGGAAATGAAGCGACTCTCTATCAGACTGTTTTCCGCTGTAGCTCTGTTCTTCGTCCTCACAGTTCACGCATCGACTGGCGCAGCCCAGGAGCTCGCGCGTAACGCCAGTTTCGTAATGGACAACGATTACTTCAACTACTGGCAGCCGATTCGCGAACGCCCCGACGACAACTACACGCAAGGAATGCGCGTTTCGTGGGATCGCAGGAACGTGCCGCAACTCGGTCGCCGCCTGGCCTGTGGCCGGCGCCCTGCATGCGGATCGACGATTGAAATCGGGCAGGAGATGTACACGCCAACGATTGACTCTCCCGAACCGGTTTCCGGACAAAGACCATACGCCGGATGGCTCTACGGCAGATTCACCGTTCGCTCCGGGGACACGACTGCGCTGCGTCGGCTTGCGTTTTCGCTCGGCGTCACGGGAAAACCTTCGCTGGCAGGATCGCTTCAAACCGAATACCACCGTTACTTCAGCGGCCGACGACCACTCGGGTGGGACAAGCAGTTGGCGGCGGAGCCCGCATTCACACTCGCCGCTGATCGTTCCTGGCGATTCATGTCCCCAGGCAGTGCAGGGAAATGGACCGACGTCGTTCCGACAGTAGCCGCAACTCTCGGGACGCTACGTACGAGTGCCAGCGGGGGTGCGCGGCTTCGCGCTAGTACAAATCTCGAGCACCCGTGGCTTGCTACAGGTGAACGCAAGCGTGCCGCGCTCTACGTGTTCGCGGGCGCGCAGATTGAAGCTGTCGTGCGGGATCTGTTTCTGGACGGAAGCACATTTCGCGAGTCGCAGAACGTTGAGCGCTCGGTCATGCTACCCTCGTGGGAACGCGGCACCGGCATCAGGCTGGGTCGTTTTTCTGTCGAGTATCGCGTGGTTTCTACAGGGCGCGAATATACCACGGGACCGCCAAGTCACACTTATTCGGCGTTCCGTGGGGCCTGGGCTTTCAGATAGCAGAGCGCGAAGAGCGGCAGGCACGTGCCTGCCGCCCTTCAGTGGGAGCAAATGTTAGTGCTCGTGTCCTACGGCGACCGTATAGGCGGCGCCCGGCTTGCACTTCACTTTTGAATTTGTGGACGTGAACATGCCGAGCGGGTTGTCCTTCCACAGCCAGACGTGCAGGTCGTAGTGGCGCAGGCTTGCCGGCATGATGGGCTCGTGCCCATCCATTGGGCCCGCCAGAGACTGCCCGAAGATTGATGGCACTTTGTCTCCTGCGGCTGCAACCGGCATGAACCACTCGGCTGCCCTGAGCTCGAGCTTGTCACCGACCTGCTCGTAAATCAGAACCTGCGGCTTCGCAGGGTCGAGAGCCGGCCCGATGTTGCCGGGGTTCAGGAAGTGAATTCCCATCGCGCCGGGGGGATACTCTACGGGCCCGTCCTTGGCGCCCTGCGGAAAATCAATACACGCGACCGTAGAAAAAAATCCGTCCTTCACGGCAACGAGCGGATCGCTGTATTTGGACAGGGCCGCCTTGGCGGCCTGAAGCTCGGGGCTCATTGCGACTGCAGGCCTTGTTGCCTGAGCGAACCCGAACGTTGGGGTAACGGTGCACACCAACCCGACAAAGCCAGCCAGATAAAGCGTGTACCTGCCAGCAAGCTGGAAACGCATTTCTGCCTCCTCGAAAGTTAAGATTCATTTACAATGGAGTCCCTGCGTCCGGCCGTCAATCAGTTTGGAGTTCCCCCTTGGCGTGACGACAGTGGCTTTCGGTGAGTCAACAGGACAGGACAGCCGAAAACATTGGGCAAGATAGGCGAATTTCTCCACTTGCACATTCAATGAAACAGGCACACCGTGAGATCGGCGCGGAATCACCGCGCCGGAGGACATACATTGAAGGGTGAAGCATTACACGACCGGGTTCGCGCAGTGATCCTGGAGCATGGACGTCTGACCTCGCAGGCCAGAATTCTGTCACCGCAGGCCGACCTTTATCAGGCGGGCCTCTCATCGCACGCAGCAGTCAACCTGATGCTCGCCCTCGAAGATGCCTTCGATATCGAATTTCCCGAGCGAATGCTCCGCCGAAAGGTGTTCGAGTCAATCGCTGCGATCTCGGAGGCCGTCGCGGAACTCATGGCCGAGCGAAAAGCTGAGGCCTCGGCGGGTTGACGGGGTCTACCCGTCCGACTCCCCCGTACTCGGTGACCCAGACAGAATCCGTCATTGCCGCGGCGCATCGTATCGGTGAATCAATCGCCGCACCTGCTTCGGATCCCGTAGACCGCGAAGCCCGCTTTCCCTCCGAAACGATAAACGCTCTTCGCGAATTGCGGTTCATGGGAGCCATCATTCCGAAAGAACTCGGCGGCCTTGGACTGGGCATTTCCGAAGTTTCCGGCATCTGTCAGGCGCTCGGCCAGTATTGTGCGTCGTCAGCGATGGTGTATGCCATGCACCAGATCCAGGTGGCGTGCATAGCAAGACACGGACGGACGCCGTTCTTCCGGGATTACCTGTCGGAACTGGCACGGGAGCAGTCCCTGATAGCGTCGGCAACATCTGAAGTGAACATCGGCGGCGATGTCCGTACGAGCTCGTGCGCCGTGGAATGCGATGGCGACGTCTTTACACTTGCCAAGCAGGCGCCGGTCATCTCTTATGGCGAGCATGCTGACGCGTTTCTCATCACTGCCAGGCGCAACTCTGACGCGGCACCAAGTGACCAGGTGCTCGTACTCGCGCGCCGCGCGGAGGTGGAGCTCGCGCCAACGAGCGGCTGGGATGCACTTGGTTTTCGCGGCACCTGCAGTCCTGGCTTCAAGCTCCGCGCTTCCGGGCACGTGGATCAGATACTCCCCGTTGAATTTGCTGAAATATCGGGTCAGACGATGCTCCCTGTATCGCACATACTGTGGAGTTCGCTGTGGTCCGGCATCGCTACCGATGCGGTAGGCCGCGCTCGCACGTTCGTGCGAGGGGAAGCGAGGAAAAAGCCGGGAGTCATCTCGCCAGGAGCTCTCCGTGCCGCTGACGCGTCGAGCTCGCTGCAAGCGATGAAGGCGAACATTTCCGAATGTGTTCGAGAGTACGAACGGTCGCTGGACGACCGTGAGGCGCCGTCTCAGCTCGGTTTCGCAATCCGGATGAACAACCTCAAGGTGGCGTCGTCGAAGGCTGTCGTGGATATCGTAGGCCAGGCGATGCTTATAGCGGGAATGGCGGGCTACAAGGTGGATTCGCCGTTGAGTATTGGCCGGCACCTGCGTGACGCCTACGGAGCGATGCTGATGATCAACAACGATCGCATTGGCGCTGCGACGGCTTCGATGCTCACAGTTCACAAGCATGACTAGGGCAGCGCCTTCAACCGGGGCGGCAGAAGCATTCCGCGATCGCCTGGTCGAGAATGGCTTGCTCATCGAAACCGGAGTGCGGGGCGTTTTCGGAAAGGGCGCAATCTTCGAAGATGTCATCGAGCGCTTCGATGACTACGTCACCCGGATGGGCGAGGCGGACTCGCCTGAAGTGGTCAGGTTCCCTCCATTGCTCAACCGTTCGTATCTCGCAAAGAGCGGCTATCTCGGATCCTTTCCTCAGCTTGCCGGTACTGTGCACAGTTTTGACAGCGACTCAAAAGCGCACAATGAGCTGCTGCGTAACCTCGACGCCGGACATGAGTGGGCTGCGGGACTTCCTCCTACCGAACTTTCACTCACTCCCGCAGCCTGTTACCCCGTTTATGGGTCGGTGAAAGGCCCGCTGCCGGAAGGCGGCCGCCTGTTTGATGTCATGTCCTACTGTTTTCGCCACGAACCATCTTCCGATCCGGCGCGCATGCAGGTCTTTCGGATGCATGAATACGTCAGGCTTGGCGAGCCAGCCGAAGTAAAAACCTTTCGCGATGACTGGCTCGAACGCGGCCGAGCGATGCTCGCTGAACTCGGCATCCCGATAAAGACTGACATTGCCAACGATCCGTTTTTCGGGAGGCGGGGACAGATGCTTGCGGCCACTCAGCGGGAGCAGGCGCTCAAGTTCGAGCTGCTGGCTTCGTGCGCGCCCGGTGGCGCTCCGTCGGCAATTGCTTCGTGCAACTATCATCTCGATCATCTCGCACATGCTTTCGGCATTTACACGCCAGATGGAGATGTAGCGCATACGGCCTGCGTTGGGTTCGGACTCGAGCGCGTTGCTCTCGCGCTTTTTTCTGCGCATGGGCTGGAGACCTCCGAATGGCCGACGCAGGTTCGGGAGACACTTTGTTTCCCGCAATTGTGAACGCGTCTCAGAGGACTGTCTGCCTCCTTCCGATCGAGCTGGAGAATCATGAACGGCACGCTCTTCATAGTGAGGCGTGCGAGTGGCCGGCCACAAACTGCTACGTGGACGTCTGGATCGAACTACTGCACGCGCTTGGCTGCGACCCGCTCGCTTTGCTGCCGTGCACGCTAGGGCTGGATTATGAGGGCGATCAGTGGACGTTTTTCAAGCCGTCGCTCACTGATATTCAGAAGCTGTATGGCATCGACGTGCAGGAACTGACGGTATGGCGTCCGTTGCTGGAACATGCTCTGACCCAAATCTCTCGCGGTAATTCTCTCATTGTCGAGGTTGATTCCTGGCACCTTCCCGACACGGCGGGGACTGCGTACCGAACGCAGCACGAAAAAACTTCCATCGCTCTTCATTCAGTCGATGTAGTCAGGCGCGAGTTGCGATACTTCCACAACTCTTCTTTCTACGTTCTGGAGGGGGAAGATTTTGACGGGATTTTTCAGCCGGCACCAACGTCGGCGTTTGCGCTTCCTCCGTATGTGGAACTTGTCAAGCTTGGGCGACTCGTAAGGCGGGGAACTGCAGAAATCGCCGCGGTTTCACTCGAACTCGCGCGGGAGCACTTCGCGCTCCGGCCTTCAACAAATCCGGTGACGGAGTTTCAACTCCGGCTTGACGCGGACGCCAGGTGGCTCGCGGACGAAGGAATGCAGACGTTTCATACTTATGCTTTTGCAACGTTGAGGCAGCTCGGCGCCGGATTTTCGATGGCAGCAAGCTATCTGCGGTGGCTTGGGGTCAACGCGTTCGCTGCACCTTCCGGAGATCTGGTGCGTGCCGCGGAAGACTTCGACGCGATCTCCAGTTCGGCAAAGGCAGTTCAGTTCGCGCTTGCGCGAGCGGTGACGCGGCGCAAACCGGCTGATTTTTCGGTGCCGCTCGGTGAGATGGAGAACAGGTGGCAGTCAGGAATGGCGCATGCCGGCCGTGGGATCGGTGCCTGAAATTCCGCGCCCTGAATGACCACTCAAGCGGTCATCGGCAGGTGAAGACTTCGCGACCACAAACTGCCCGGCTGCGGGGGGCAAGCTGTAACTCGCGCGTCCTTCTCACGGACGGCTGGGAGATGGCGCTCGCCGCACCGGGAACCGTCCGTGAGCCCGCAGGGCTTGCAGATGCTGACCTGAGCTGGGAGGCAGCACTCGTTCCCGGCACAGTTGCCGGCGCACTCCGGGAACTGGGGCGCTGGAGCTTCGAGGAGAAGCGCGACTTCGATGCGGAAGAGTGGTGGTATCGCCGACAGTTCGCTGGAAGCGAGAGCGATGGGCAGAGAGCAGTTCTCATGCTGGACGGGCTCGCGACATTTGCAACGGTATGGCTCAACGGGGAGAAGATCCTCGAGTCAGAGTCGATGTATGCCGCTCACGAAGTGGAAATTTCAGCTCTCGTTCGCGACGAGAACGAACTCGTGATCAGATTTGCCTCGCTGACGTCAACGCTGGATGCGAGGCCCCGGCAACCGCGGGCGAGATGGAAAACAAGTCTGGTTGCCGAACAGCGGCTTCGGGGTGTACGCACCTCCCTGCTCGGTCGGATGCCTGGATGGTCTCCGCCGGTAGCACCGGTGGGGCCGTGGCGTCCCGTTTACATCGAGTACCGCCGCGGTCCCGGTCTCGCAGGCGCAAGTGTGCGTGCGGTACTCGATGCAGCCGACGGAGTCGTCGTCGCTTCGATCCAGCTGAGCAGCGTTGTTGGCGGCGTCAGATCTGCCGTGTTGCGTGTCGGCGGTCATGAAGCACCGATGACGGTCTCTGCGGCGGCTGCCGGAAACGTGTCAATGAGTGGCTCTCTTCGCATTGCCGATGTAGCGAAATGGTGGCCGCACACTCACGGAGGCCAGCCGTTGTTCGAAGTGTCGGTGACTGTGGTGGACGAACGTTCGCTCCGTTGCGAGTTTGACTTTGGCAGAATCGGATTTCGCTCTATCCGTCAACCGAACGAAGTCGAGGACTCGTTCGGGCTCGAAGTCAACGGCGTGCCGGTGTTCTGTCGGGGTGCGTGCTGGACGCCTCTCGATGTGGCCGGACTGGTTTCATCGGGGGACGATTATCGGACAGCGCTCACGATGGCACGTGAGGCGGGCATGAACATGATCCGCGTGGGTGGAACCATGGTATACGAGTCGCCGGATTTCTTCGATGTATGCGACGAGCTGGGCATTCTCGTATGGCAGGACGCGATGTTCGCCAACATGGACTATTCCTCCGGTGACTCGGCGTTCATGGCATCGGTGGATGACGAGATGCGGCATGTGCTTTCAGGTCTGGAGGGTCGTCCTTCGCTGGCTGTTGTCTGCGGCGGAAGCGAGGTCGCGCAGCAGGCTTCGATGCTGGGTCTGACGCGCGGGCGGTGGCAGAGTGAGTTGTTCGAATCAGTAATTCCCGCACTGGTGAACGAGCTTTGCGGGGAGGTTCCCTGCATTCCATCGAGTCCGTGGGGAGGGGCACTTCCATTTCAACCGTCGAACGGCGTCACTCACTACTATGGCGTTGGCGCGTACCTCCGGCCGTTCTCCGATGCCCGGACCAGTGAGGTGAAGTTCGCGAGCGAGTGCCTCGCGTTTGCGAACGTTCCATCGGACGATACGATTTCGCGCGTGCCAGACGGGGCCGGAGGTGTTGGATGGAACGAGGGGTGGAAACGCCGGGTTCCACGGGACTCGGGGTCGCCATGGGATTTCGAGGACGTGCGCGATCACTACCTCCGCGTGGTCTTCGGCGTTGATCCGACTGAGTTGCGAAGTGCCGACAGGTCGCGATATCTGGCGCTCAGTCGTGTAGTGACGGGGGAAGTCATGGAGCGTGTGATTGGCGAATGGCGCCGACCGTCGTCCACGTGCAACGGAGCACTGGTCTGGCTGTACCGGGATCTCTGGCCCGGCGCTGGTTGGGGGGTCACAGACTCATTCGGAAATCCGAAGGCGGCCTGGTACTATCTCCGTCGCGCAATGCAGCCGATCACACTGATCGCATCAGACGAAGGCCTGAACGGCCTCTGGCTGCATGTTGTCAATGAAACTCCTGGTTCAATTTCGTGCAAACTCGATGTAAAAATGCTTCGCAGCAACGGCATCGTTGTGGCAAGTGGAGAGCGCGACGTGGCTCTCGCGGCCCGCAGCACGGCATCGATTCATGCAGATGAAGTTCTTGGCGGGTTTCTTGACATCACCTATGCATACAGATTCGGTCCGCCGAACCACGAGCTCACGGTTGCGACGCTCCGCGATGCGGTGACGGGCGACCTGTTGGAAGAAACCTTTCATTTTCCTGAGGGTCCCGGTGTGTTCGCCGTGTCGGATATCGGGCTCGAGGCGGTCGCTGTTCCAACAGGCGATGGTGCGTTCAGGATGCGTGTGACGAGCCGCGGTTTTGCGCAATCGGTGGAGGTCGACGTCCCCGAATTCGTCGTTAGCGACTCGTTCTTTCATCTCGCTCCCGGCGGCGAGCGGATAGTGCACGCTAGTCCCCGCGTAGAGGGCCAACCGTTGCAGGGCAAAGTGGCCGCGCTGAATGCACCGCCCGTTTCGATCCTGGTTTCCCAAGGTGTCTGATAATTCGTCTGCGATTCCGGACGAAGCCATCGGCGAGGACACCGCTGCTAGTCCCGACCAGATCGAGGTTACTGAGCCGGTCTATTTCCAGGGGCCTGCGGGACCTCTCTTTGGCTGGCACCATTTGCCTGCAACACGCACCGTGCGTTCCACAGCAATTGTAGTTTGCCCGCCGTTCGGGAGCGAGTACGTAAGCACGCACCACGTCATCCGTGCGCTCGCAGTGGAGCTCGCCCGGCTCGGGTTTCCCGTCCTGCGGTTCGATTATCATGGCACGGGCGATTCGGCTGGAGCCTTTGGTGATAGTGGGCCCCAGTTTGCGTGGGTCGGGAGTATTGGCGCTGCGATAGATGAGTCTCGCCGCCGGAGCGGCTGCAGCGCCGTGAGTGTCGTCGGCATGCGGCTCGGCGCCGCGCTTGCCGTCGCTGCCGCGGCTGAACGGGGAGATGTGGATTCGCTCGTACTGTGGTGTCCCGTGCGATCAGGCCGGACATACATTCGGGAACTCAGGGCCCTCAGTGCAACGCTTGCAACATCCCATCAGGGGGACCCACGGTTGATGCAGAATCACGATTCTGGTGAAGCATGGGTCGAGGCGGCTGGGTTCGCTTTCTCCAGCCGGACAGTGTCCGATCTTGAAGAACTGAAGCCTGCAGAGATTTCCATCAAGCCCGCCAGGCGGGTCCTGATGGTCGAACGAAATGACATGAAACCCGACGACAAGCTGGCGAACCATCTCTCCGGCCTGGGTACAATTACTGAACGAGTTACACTTGGCGGCTACGTCGAAATGATGCAGATGCCGTTGCTGTCGGTTCAGCCGGTACAGATGGTGGAAGCGATTACCGACTGGCTTGACTCAGTTTATCCCGAGAATAGCACGGTCACGCCAGCAGCGAGGTTGGCTTCCGAGTCAAGCGCGATCATGCCTGCCCAGGGATCTGATGTTCGCATCCGGGAAGAGGCGGTACGCTTCGGAACCGGTGAGCGTCTGTTTGGAATCATGGTGGAGTCGGGCGATGGGCAGCGGCCGGAATTGCCGGCTGTGTTGATGCTCAACACTGGCGGTGATCATCACATTGGACCACACCGCCTGTACGTGCCGCTTGCGCGGGAATGGGCTACGCATGGATTCAGTGTGCTGCGAATGGACATTGACGGTCTTGGCGACAGCGGCGTCTCCGGCTTGCCCGTGATACCTGATGGTTACCCTGACACGGCGATGAGGGATGTGGCAGAAGCGATCGACTATCTCCGCGATCGACGAGGGAAGGCTGACGTCGTCGCCATGGGAATGTGCTCAGGTGCGTATCACTCGATTCAGGCGGCTCGCGAAGGACTTCCGCTCGCTGGCGTGATCGCAATCAACGCTCCGCTTTATTACCGTCCGGGAGATCCCTTCGATGCCGCCGCAGCCCAGGTACTCGAGGCGAAGCGAGTCCGGATGGCCTTCTCGTCGCCGAGCGGCTGGGCAAAGGTTGCGGGGGGCAAGTCCGATTTGAGGTATAACGTGCAGACGCTGTGGTCTCATGCGAAACAGCGGATTGCGCGTCGAATGCGCGAGTGGTTCGGCGGTGCACGATCTGGCCGCGCAGGCGGCACCAGCCCCCTGTTTCACCCTTCGTGCGAGACACTGCTCATTTACAGTCGTTCGGACGGTGGCTTGTTCTTTCTCGAGACTCAAGGCGCTGCACAGCTGCGCAAACGGGGTCGGAAGAACTTCCGCCTGGACGTCGTTGACGGCCCCGATCACACATTCTCCACCCTCGCGTGGCAGCGCCATCTTTCAAAGGTGATAACAAGCTATCTCCGCGAAACGTTCGGTTAGGTGATCGCAGCAGGATAGAGGTCATCGGATCTCCCGTCCCCATATCGGTATATTCAGGGGAACTCGAAGGGGAACCGCATGGCTTACGCTTTCATCGAGACCGAAATTGAAAATGGCGTGATGACTGTCACGCTCAACAGGCCCGAGGTGTTGAACAGCTTTCACCTCGCGATGGCCCGCGAGCTTTGTAACGCGCTCGATATCGCACGCAGCGACAAAGGGGTTCGTGCTGTTGTCCTCACCGGCGCGGGGCGCGGATTCTGTGCCGGCCAGGACCTTTCGGCCGTACCGCAGGGCAGTGATGGCAGAATGGATCTCGGTGCGATCGTCCGGGAGACCTACAACCCGGTAATAGAGGCCATTCGAACCCTCGATCTCCCCGTGATTGCCGCAGTGAATGGAGTTGCAGCAGGAGCGGGCGCAAATCTCGCGATAGCGTGCGACATAGTCATCGCCTCTGAGAAGGCATCGTTCATTCAGTCTTTCTCGAATATCGGTCTCGTTCCCGATACGGGAGGCACGTTTTTTCTCCCGCGCGCCATCGGTCTGCCGATGGCGACCGCCCTCATGATGCTGGGTGAAAAGGTATCGGCAGCGCGGGCCGCGGAATTGGGGATGATCTATCGTGTTGTTCCGGACGATCAGTTCCCGTCCGAGACGAGGAAACTTGCCGAGTCGCTGGCTGAGATGCCGACGATGGGTCTCGCCTATTCGAAGCGCGCGCTCAATTCTTCACTATCGAACGACCTCGCGGCACAGCTTCGAGTTGAAGAGGAAATGCAGCGGCTTGCGGGCGAGACGCATGATTTTAATGAAGGTGTGGCTGCGTTCAGGGAGAAGCGGTCACCAGTGTTCAAGGGAGAGTAGGTGGCAGATCTTTCGCGTGATACAATTGTCGGAGTGATCGGTGCGGGAGCCATGGGCAGTGGCATAGCTCAGGTAGCGGCCACGTATGGACACAAGGTTCTGCTGTTCGACCAGAATGCCGGCGCAATTGACCGCGCGATTACGGGGATCGAAAAGCTGCTTGCGCGGAGCGTCGAGAAAAAGCGCCTCACCCAGGATGAAGCGGATACAGTCCGATCCCGCCTCCATTCGGCGGGCCATGAAAAAACCGGCGGCGATCCTTACAGCGATCTTGCTGACGCCGGACTGGTCATCGAGGCAATTGTGGAACGCCTCGACGCGAAGCTCGAACTGTTCTCTGCACTCGACAAGGTGGTGAGGCCTGATGCGATTCTCGCGACCAACACTTCGTCGCTCGCTGTCACCGCCATTGCCGGGGCGTCATCCAAACCGGGACGCGTCATAGGGATTCACTTTTTCAATCCCCCAACGGTAATGCCGCTCGTAGAGATCGTGCCCGGGCTCGCAACGGAAAGCGGCGTCACGGCTGGCGTCCAGCAGCTCGTTGACGCATGGGGAAAGAAAACGGTGATCGCAGCGGACACGCCTGGCTTCATTGTGAACAGGGTCGCGCGGCCGTTCTACGGCGAAGCGCTTCGAATTTACGAGGAAGGAATTGCCGACATGCCCACCATTGACTGGGCGATGCGCGAGATCGGCGGATTCAGGATGGGACCCTTCGAGCTGATGGACTTCATCGGTAACGACGTGAACCTCGCCGCGACAAAAAGTGTGTACGAGGCCACGTATCACGATTCGCGGTTCAGACCCGCGCTCACTCAGCAGCGTCTCTTCGACGCTGGTTTCCTCGGCAGAAAATCCGGCAGGGGATACTACGACTACAGTCCGGACGCAGTGGCGCCGGAACCAAAACGGGATGAGGATCTCGGACAGCTCATCTTCAGGCGCATCCTGTCAATGCTCATCAACCAGGCGGCTGATGCCCTTTACCTCGGGATCGCGTCCGCAAAGGACATCGATCTGGCCATGACGGCGGGCGTCAACTATCCGAAAGGTCTTCTGGCGTGGGCAGACGAGCTCGGCCTTCCCGAAACCGTCAAATGGCTGCACGCGCTTCAGGATTTTTACGGCGAAGAACGCTATCGCCCATGCCCGTTGCTGAAGACCATGGCTGCGGATGGTTTCACCTTCTTCAGCACCTGACGGGGAGTAGTTTATGACGGACACACGGCGACAACTTCAATCCGATATTGAATGACCGGCACCATCGCTAGCGACACTGATACCGCAAATTCGGGCACCGGCGCAGATCTCGACTGGAAGAGGATTGCGTATCTCCTGCTTGCATCGCGCGGCCTCGACGACACCGAAGAAAACCGTCTTCTCCCGGAGAAGAAAGTTGTCTACCAGTTTTCTGCCCGCGGTCACGATCTCGCGCAGATAATTCTCGGTTCGATGCTGACGGGGAAACACGATGCAGCAGGCGCGTACTACCGTTCGCGTCCACTGCTCCTGACGCTTGGTCTTACGCTTGAAGATGCGTTTGCCGGTCCCCTCAGGAAGTCCGGCGGATTCAGCGACGGAAGGGACATCGGCGTAGTGTGCAACCTGCCGAATACGGATGGGCCGGTTGTGCTTCCGATGTCGGGAGACGTCGGTTCCCAGTACACGCCAACAATCGGCTGGGCGCAGGCAATCACTTACCACCGTGACGTCCTTGGCGACAAGTCCTGGGACAGGGCGATGGCCGTGGTCCTCGGCGGCGAAGCTTCAGCGGCGACGAATGGATTCTGGTCGGCACTGACAATCGCGACGACTCTTAAGCTGCCGATTCTTTTCTATATCGAAGACAACGGGTACGGGATTTCTGTGCCGAGCGAGTTTCAGACGCCTGGCGGCAACATTGCGGCGAACCTCGCTTCGTTCAAGAATCTCTATATCCGGGAAGGCGACGGTACTGATCCGGCCGCGACCGCTGCGTCCTTTACCGATGTGATTGGTCACGTTCGAGGAGGGAGGGGACCTGCCCTGCTGCGGCTCGACGTTCCACGGCTTTGCGGGCACTCGGGCCAGGATACGCAGGCGTACAAGACCGAGGACTGCGTCGCCGATGAAATTGCGCGCGATCCACTTCCGCGGTTACGGCAGTATCTGGTTCCGCAGGTTATTTCGGAAAGTGAGTGGAGCGATCTCGAAGCGAGGGTTGCGAGCGATGTGGAGGCCGCGCTTAACGGAGCGCTCAACAGGGCTGAGCCCGACCCCGCAACCATCACGCGTTACAGATTTGCCGAGAATGGCGAGCCTGCGATTGTTGGCGGACTGGCGCCGGGGGGTCATGAGTTTCCAGCGGGGACGCAGACGCCGGCTCCAGAGCCGCAGCGGACCAACATGCTCACCGCAATTCGCCGGACCCTCGAGCATGAACTTCGTACAAATCCGAAGATGCTTGTCTTCGGTGAAGACATCGGGCCGAAAGGCGGTGTGCACGCCGCAACGATGGGATTACAGGAGACCTTCGGAGACAAACGGGTTTTCGATACGAGCCTGTCGGAGGAGGGAATCGTCGGCCGCGCTGTTGGAATGGCTATCTCCGGACTCATGCCGGTGGCCGAGATTCAATTCCGAAAGTATGCGGATCCTGCAACCGAGCAGCTCAACAACTGCGGCACCATCAGGTGGCGCACTGCAAATCGCTTCGCGGCCCCGATTGTCGTGAGGATGCCGGGCGGTTTCGCGAAAGTTGGCGACCCCTGGCACAGCGTATCCGGCGAAGTGATGTGGGCGCACGCCATCGGCTGGCAGATGGCAATCCCTTCCAATGCGGAGGACGCAACGGGACTGCTACGTTCGGCGCTGCGCAGTGACAATCCCACAATTTTCTTTGAGCACCGTCATCTGCTCGACGGCCCGTGGGCTCGCCGTCCGTATCCTGGAGATGACTTCGTCATTCCGTTTGGAAAGGCGAAAACGACGCAGTCGGGCGACGCGCTCACTGTGGTGACGTGGGGAGCAATGGTCGAGCGTTGTGAGGCGGCCGCGAAGAAAACCGGGCAGTCGATCGAGATAATCGACTTGCGCACGATTTCGCCGTGGGACAGTCAGGCCGTACTCGATTCGGTGGGGCGCACGCGCAGGTGTCTCATCGTCCACGAAGACGGAATTACCGCCGGGTTCGGCGCCGAAGTAGCCGCTGTTGTAGCGCAGGAGGCGTTTTTCAGTCTCGATGCGCCAATCCAGCGGCTTGCAATACCTGACGTTCCAGTGCCGCACAACTTCGGCCTGATGGACGCTGTTGTCCCAACCGTCGAATCGATCGCCGGCAAAATGACCGAAGTAATCGAAGCGTAAGGGATTCCATATAATGCCGAAGCTGATAGACGTAAAAGCGCCAGAAGGTCAGGACGAAGGCACAGAGTCGATGGTGTCCACCTGGTTCAAGGCGATTGGCGACACTGTCGAGGAGAACGAGCCGCTGCTGGAGATCAGCACGGACAAGGTGAACATGGAGGTTGCTGCGCCCGCCTCAGGCCGCCTGGCGGAGATTCTCAAGAGTGACGGAGACCAGGTCGAACCGGGTGATGTACTCGGGAAAATCGAGGCAACAGAGGGAGAGGAGGCAGCAGAGGGGGCAGAGACTGCAGAGAACGCAGAGGCCGTCGCGGAGGCGCCACCGCGTCCGGAGTCGCAGGCAGATGGGACCGAACGGGCGCCAGCAGCAGCAACTGCTCCAGGGGGCTCTGGAGATTTGAGTCCCGCAGTGCGGCGTCTGCTGAAAGAGCATTCCGTCGATGCCGCCCTGGTGAAGGGAACGGGCAGGGACGGGCGGATTACTCATCAGGACGTAACGGATTACGTCGAGGCGCAGAGGGCTGCGCCACACAGAGGCGCAGAGGCGCAGAGGAAAGGCGGCGCAGAGACGCAGAGAGAAGGGCGCATGGTTTCGCATTCCGCGATGCGCCGCTCCATTGCGCAGCATATGGTCAAGAGCGTCGCTGCGGCACCGCACGTGACGAGCGTGTTCGATGCGGACCTGTCAGCCGTCGCAGCACATCGCGAAGTCCACAAGGCAGATTTCGAGAAACGCGGGGCGAAGCTCACTTACACTGCCTATTTCGTCAAGGCAACAGTCGCAGCACTGCAGGCCGTGCCGGAAGTGAACAGCCGCTGGCACGACGACGCACTCGAAATTTTCGACGATCTCAACATCGGCATTGCCACCGCCCTCGGTTCAGGCGGACTGATTGTCCCCGTGATTCAAAAGGCACAGGATCTCGACCTGTTCGGAATTGCGGAGCGACTTCAGGATGTCACCGAGCGCGCGCGCAACGACGAGCTGGATCCGCGCGATGTCCAGAAAGGCACGTTCACCATTTCGAATCACGGCGTGAGCGGCAGTCTCATCGCATCACCGATCATCATCAACCAGCCACAGTCCGCAATTCTCGGCGTCGGAAAGATGGAGCGGCGCGTGGTGCCTGCGAACAGCACCGGTTCCGAAACAACTGTGAAGCCCATGTGCTACGTCACACTCACCGTCGATCACCGCGTGCTCGATGGCTTTCAGGCAAACCAGTTTCTTTCTGCATGGGTCGCGGCACTTCAGGACGGACTGTAGGTACTGCTAGAACGCCTTGAAGTGATCGAACGGCTGATGACAGCTGTTGCAGAAATGAATCGACTTGCAGGCCGTAGAGCCAAAGACGCTCTTCTGCTCTGTATTTGAAGACGTGCAGAAAGGACACTCGATCGCCGCACTCGCGCGGCGGAGCGAAACAAGCTCGGCAATTCCAGCTGTGTCATTCACTGCATGCGGCGGGGCAATTCCATAGTTGCGGAATTTCTGCTTCGTCGCTTCGCTGAGCCAGTCGGTAGTCCACGCGGGAGAGAACACGGTGTTCACACGAACGTCCTCCAAACCGTGTGCGTTCAGTGCCGCCACGATGTCGCTTTCGATCACCCGGATTGCAGGGCAGCCGGAATAGGTAGGCGTGACATCCACGCGAATCCCGGCACCATCGAAAATCACATCGCGAACGATGCCTAGTTCAACCACATCGATGAACGGAAGCTCTGGATCCTTCACTTCCGTGAGGATTTCCATGATCTCGTCGCGGGTCAGTGCGGCAGTCACCATTCTGCGCCCGGATGTGAGCGGGCTACAATCTGCATCTCGGCAAGCATGAGTCCGAGGTGTTCGGTATGACTGCCTTTGCGACCCCCTGTCATCGCCGGTGGATCGTCAGGAACTGAGAGCGTAGCCCGCTCGAGCACATCCAGGACAGTTGTCTTCCACTGCGGTGCGATCTTCTGGATATCGGCACCTATCCCTTCGGCAGCCATCGAGCGGTCCACGTCGTCGGCCTGAAACATTTCTGCTGTCCACCGCCACAGGAAATCCACTGCCGCCTGCGCCCTCGTGCGACTTTCCTCCGTCCCATCTCCCATTCGCACTACCCACTCGCTCGAATGGCGGACGTGATAGCGCACCTCCTTGAAGCCCTTTGCCGCGATGCCAGCCAGTTCGGCATTGTTGCTGTTCTTGAGCTGATCGAGAACGTGGTAGCTGAAAACATCGAAGAAGAACTGCCGCACCATGGTAAACGCATAGTCACCCTTCGGCAGCTCGACCATCTGGAGATTCCTGTAGCCGACAGCTTCGCGGAAATAGGCCAGAGCGTCCTCGTCCCTTCCTTTGCCCTCGGTTTTTCCTGCAAGCGCGAGGTAAAGCGTGGCCTGGCCGATCAGGTCGAGTGCAATGTTCCCGAGCGCAATATCCTCCTCGAGAATCGGTCCGTGACCGCACCATTCGGAAAGCCGATGGCCGAGAACCAGCCGATCATCGCCGAGTCTCAGCAGGTACTGAAAGAGAGCGTCTGTCAAAATCCCTTGAGGCCCCGCGGGATCCTGTAAAACTGCGGGTGCCGATAGACTTTGTCTTCCCCGGGCTCGAAAAACGGACCTGCCCAGTCGCTCTGAGAGGCGGTGACCAGATTCGACGGCACCACCCATATGCTCACGATGCTGCCGCGCCTTCCATAAACGTCGCGCGCATTCTGAAGCGCCATTTCCGCGTCAGCCGCGTGCACACTTCCCGCGTGTTCGTGAGGTGATCCGCCGTCCTTCTGCGTGAAGACTTCCCACAGTGGCCACTGCGTCTCGTTCTCCGGCATCCCCATCAAGCCGCCGAAGCCTGCGATTCACGAGAATGCTTTGCGGCATACGCCTCGGCGGCATCGCGCACCCAGCGCCCGTTCTCGTGGGCATCACGACGAGCCTGAAGCCGCTCGCGGTTGCATGGTCCGTTGCCCTTCACTACCTGCCAGAACTCATTCCAGTCAATTTCGCCAAAGTCGTAATGCTTCGTTTCAGGATTGAACCGGAGGTTGGGATCGGGCAGGGTGAGACCGACTGCTTCAGCCTGCGGAACAGTAAGGTCGATGAAGCGCTGCCTCAGCTCGTCATTCGTCTTGCGCTTCGCCCAACACCGCCGAGTTGATGCGGTGGCGGGTGAAGCGCAAGACGAATGACGAGCTGAGGCAGC
>JBKJNN010000003.1:0-47510 GCA_046593625.1 Gemmatimonadaceae bacterium
AGCATAAGAAATGTCAGATAAGCCGGTACCGTCAGATGCCATGAATCTTCTCTATAGTGTAGCATCGAGGCGTACGTTTCTGAGGAGCGCAGCTGTTACCGCCATTGCTGGCGGTACACTCGCTGCGTGTAGTGATTCGAGCGCCCAGAAAGGTGTAATAAAGGCGCAGGACGCGAGCGGGGGAACCACCGCCCCGAATCCTGCTCTGCCTTCTGCTGCTGCAGCTGCCGAAGCGATGGACGCGATGCACGAGGCAGGGATCAAGGCTTTCCCTGCGAAGACAGAAGGAAAGGGAAATCAGCTGTTGTCACCCAAAGTTGTGAATGGTGTCAAGGTTTACGAGTTGACGGCCGCCCCGGTGCAATGGGAAACAGCGCCCGGACAGAAGGTCGAAGCGTGGGCGTACAACGGGCAGGTTCCCGGACCGCAGATCCGGGTTCGCGAGGGCGATCGGGTAAAGTTGGTTCTTCATAACAAGCTGGCTGAGTCCACGTGCGTTCATTTTCACGGTCTCGAAGTACCCAACGCGATGGACGGTGTGCCTTTTGTGACGCAGCCGCCCGTCAAATCTGGCGAATCCTTCACATATGAGTTCACCGCACCGATGGGAAACCACGGATCGCACATGTATCACTCACACCACAACTCGGCCAAGCAGGTTGGCCTCGGACTTCTTGGCGCATTCATAGTAGAACCCAGAAATCCTGCGCCTGTCGAGAAAGCTGACGTTGACTACGTCATGATTCTCAATGACGGCATGCACGGCTATACGTTGAATGGAAAAAGCTTTCCCGCGACCGAGCCGATCAAGGTGAAGAAGGGCCAGAAGCTTCGTCTTCGTTTCATGAACGAGGGCATGATGATTCATCCGATGCACCTTCATGGAATGCACATGACCGTGATCGCGAAGGATGGCTGGTTACAGCCGGCTCCCTGGAAGTGCGATACTCTCAACATTGCGCCTGGAGAGAGATGGGATACGATCGTCAACTGCAACAATCCAGGCGTGTGGGCGTTTCATTGCCATATACTTACTCACGCCGAATCGGACCACGGGATGTTCGGAATGGTGACCGCGCTGATCGTAGAATAGACAGCCAGACTGGAGGCAGATGATGGCGAATGACATAATCCGGGTAATTCTCGCGGACGATCATGCGGTTGTCCGCGCGGGTATCAAAGCCGTTCTCAGCGGGGCTAGGGATATAGAAGTCATAGGAGAGGCCACCAATGGGCGGGAAGCTGTGGCGCTCGCAAAGCGCGTGAATCCGGACGTTGTCATTATGGATCTGTCCATGGGGGAAATGGACGGAATTGCTGCGACGAAGGAGATGATCGATAACAAGATTGCTGCAAAGATCCTGATTCTTACCATGCATGCGGAAGACACCTATCTCGTGAAGGTTCTCGAGGCGGGTGCGAGCGGGTATCTGGTGAAGAGCGCTGCCGACCGCGAGCTGGTGGACGCGGTGCGAGCTCTCGCGCATGGGGATATGTATATGCAGCCAACCGCGGTGCACGCGCTGGCTCAGGGCATCATCCGGAAGTCAGAACACGCGGACGAGCGTGAGAATTATGAGAAGCTTACCGATCGCGAGCGGGATGTTCTGAGATACGTCGCAGGCGGTTTCAGCGCTCCGGAGATTGGAGAAAAGCTGTTTATCAGTCCGAAGACAGTTGACACGTACAAGCAGCGGATCAATGAGAAACTTGGCTTCGGTCATCGGTCCGACTACGTGGCCTTCGCGCTCAAGCTCGGTTTGCTGAGTGAGCAAGGGCACTCTCCGATGGAGAAGTAGCGGGTCTCGCCTCAACGAAGTACGATCTCTCCTTCGATTCTGCCGGGTGTATCACCATTGTTGATATCGGTGCTTCTCTCATTACGCGGTCAGCAACGCTTCCGGTTGTCGCCCGGGCGAGGGTTCCCCGGCCCCTGGTTGCGATCGCGATGAGGTCAGTCTCCATGACCTTGGCCGCACTCAGGATAGTCTCAACGACGTCGTCAGAGATTACAACGCGCCGGGTGACCTGAATCGATTGGTCGAGAGCGGAGGTCAGCAGTGAATCGAGATAGTGCTGCGCCTCAGCGACATCCGCCGCGGGAGCAGGACCAATTGCCGATTCAAGTCCTTCGTGATCATGACTTCGTGCAGGCGCCAGCACTCGCAGCAGGCATATGGATGACCTGTTGATCCGGGCCAGGGCCACCGCGGGCCCGAGGCTTTGCTCCGCGAGGAGCGATCCGTCCAGGGGAATCAGGATACGATTGAAGGTTGTTCCGCCTTCGAGCGAGCTGGCAACCGAGGGTGGGCCGGCAACCAGGACCGGAATTCCGCTGTTGCGAATCAGACCGTCAGCGACGCTGCCAAACCAGGCACGAGCGAGTCCCGTTCTTCCATGGCTTCGCATGACGATCAGATCAACCTGATGCCTTCGTGCATATCCGATCAGGGCATCAACTACCGGCCCATGATGCAACGCTGCAGTCACGTTGACGGTTGAGTGAGCGCGACACTCGGCCGCAATCGTATAGAGGTCGGCGAGTTCCGTCGAATGTGTGTTGCGGAACCGGGGATTCTCATTCTCGGCGCTGTCTGTGCCAAAGTGAACTGCCGGTGATGGCCCGATGCGGATCAGACGCAGTGTGGCCCCGCTCAGAGAAGCGATGCGAAGCCCGTGCAGTACCGCCTCGCGAGAGAACGGTGATCCGTCAACGGGAACCATGATGTTGCGATACATGCTGCCTCCGGGCGACGCATGATTGTGTCGCGGCTTTATGTCAGTCATTGGTGAGTGTCGAACAGAACCTGCCCGTCATGGAATCGATTGCTATTCCAAACATCTCCGTCCTGAACGAAACCTTGTCTCGGCCAGTGAATGCGGCGGGCATGACTTTGCGAATCGCGCGCAGGCCTGTCTTGTAGAGACGTCGGTCATGAACAGAACCGTCAGATCGAAGGCGATAGAAAGTCCCGCGAATGACAACGCTCTCCCAGTCGAGCAATCCCGCTACTTCGTCTACCTCGAAAGCCACCCACTGATTGTGCCGCAGCGTCATGAGCTTGTCGCTCGGCGATGTTCGGCCGAAGAGCCATTTGTTCGCGTACGTGTAATAGATCGGCCGTATGTCTACCATGTCGTGGAACGAGAACGCGATGCGGCCCACACTGTTGCGGCTGAGCAGGACCTCAATCTCCGGAGTTGTCATATCCCGGAAAAGCGGAGCTGCTGTTTCAATCGAGTCAGTAATGGATGGCATCTGTTCCTCCCTGCCTGTCATGATCGCGATTTCGTCAGGAAAGGGCAGTCGGCGTTTCCACCAATCTGTGTGGTGATATTCACCGACACCGGCGCCTCGCCTCTCTGACTGTTTTACCGGGAAGGGCTGACTGCGATCGTGGGTTCAGCTGGCAATATTCAGTGCATCAGAGAAGATAGACCGTCCGGACAAACCGATTGCGGGGGCTACCCATGCAGGAAACCGAGATGATTCGAGGCAGCCGGTCGAGCCAGGCCTGGGAATATGAGCGGGTCGTTCCAGGTGGAATTGTCGTGGGTGTGGACGGGTCACCTCACGCCATTGAGGCTCTCAACACGGCCACTGGGCTCGCGCGAATGAGACGTTGTCCGCTGCACGTCGTTGCTGTACTGGAGCCATTTCCGACCTATAGAGTTGGCTCGGAGGCGGATAGGAGCGGCGAAAAGGTTCGACAGCTTCGCGTCAGCCTGAAAAATTCAGAGCTTGGCGCGATTCTGCGTACACTCAATCCGCCAGATGACTGGACACATGGGGCAGCCATCGGGCGTCCGGCAGAGGTTCTCACATCCGTAGCGGACGGTCGAGGTGCTGAGCTCCTCGTGATCGGCCGTCGCCGCCACGGCCTGGTAGATCGGGTTCTCGGAGACGACACCGCCCTGGAAGTGATAAGGCAATCGCCAGTCCCGGTTCTTTCTGTAGATGTCGATTTGCACAACCCGGCACTTGCTATTGTTGCCATGGATTTCTCGGGACCGAGCGTTCGTTCAGCACGGCTGGCCATCAAGCTGCTTGGAGCATCGGGTACGCTATACCTGGCGTATGTGCCGCCGCTGACAGAACTCCTTCCGGTGGGAATCGACTCCTCCGGACTGACAGCGAAATCAGGAGAGCTCGCAGGCCTGTTCGAGCGTCTCATCGAGAACCTTGAACCCGGCGATGGGATTCGGATCAAACACCTCGTGTTGAGTGGGCCTCCTGCCTCAGCGCTCGTCGCTCTTGCAAAGCGGTCAGGGGCGGATTTCATCGCTGCGGGTTCGCATGGCCATGGGAGATTCGAGCGTTTTGTCGTCGGAAGCGTGACAACCGGTCTGATTGGCAAGGCGCCCTGCGCCATACTCGTCGCGCCGCCGAGTGTTTGAGGGGGCGCCAGGGCCGACACGCGTTGCGTACGTGGTGAGGACGCGGTGACAATGCATGTCGCCACATCATGGGGTTCATGGATACGCCGATACCCGATCCCCATCGCTACGCTCCTGTTCATAGTCGGCGGTTGGCTGGTTGTGCCCCTGGCGCACCAGGAGAGTTGGCGGCGCGGCGTCTGGATCGCTGGACTGCTCCTGACCTCTGCTCCGGTATTGCGAAAAACGGTGATGGGCATGATGCGCGGAAGATTCGCCGCTGATCTCGTGGCAGCTCTCGCAGTCGTCGCGTCGCTGCTGCTGATGCAGCCGCTTGTCGGACTGGTGATAGTGTTGATGCAGTCAGGAGGTGAATCGTTAGAGCAAATTGCCGAAGGCCGCGCGACGACGGCGCTGCGGGCGCTCGAGGACGCCGCACCGCGGACAGTGCGACTGATGACTGGCGAAAGAATCGACGAAGTGAGAATCGACCTCGTCAGCACAGGGGACACACTCCTGATACGTCCCGGTGAAATGATTCCCTGCGATGGGGAAATCGTCAAAGGCAACTCCCACCTCGATACTTCCAGCATCACGGGAGAGTCGATGCCAGAGAGGGTGGTGCCGGGATCGAAGGTGATGAGCGGCACACTCAATCAGGAAGGTCCCCTTGTGCTGAGAGTGCTCGCAATTGCGAACGAGAGTCAGTACGCCAGGATCGTTGCTCTCGTTCGAGAGGCACAGGCTAGCAAGGCGCCTCTTCAGCGGATTGCCGACAAGTACGCGGTGCTGTTTACTCCGTTCACAATCCTTGTGTGCGCCGGTGCCTACGTTGCGTCGGGTGATTGGAACAGGGTCCTGGCAGTGCTCGCCATAGCGACTCCGTGTCCTCTCATTCTCGCTACACCTGTAGCAATACTTGGCGGAATGAACCGATCTGCAAGGCGACAGATTCTGATCCGCAATGGCGGCGCACTCGAGGCCCTTGGTCAGACCACGGCGGTTCTGTTCGATAAAACCGGAACGCTCACGGTAGGCCGTCCCCAAGTGGCGCGCGTGGTCGCAGTTGGATCGTTGCCTGAACCGGACCTGCTTCGGCTCGCGAGCGCAGTGGAGCAGGGATCGGGTCATCTGCTCGCGCGAACTCTTGTTGCGGAAGCCGAAAGAAGGGGCCTGATGGCGGAAGCGGCTACGGCTGTCATCGAGTCGCCGGGCCGTGGTGTTGAAGGGGATGTAGAGGGGCTGCACGTGGCAGTAGGTGCAAGGAGTTTCATCGCAGGCAGGAGTCCGACGACCGCAAGCGGCATTCAGGAATTCGAGTTTGCCGAAGGCAACTCGGCGTCACTTCGGGCGTACGTCGCCATTGGAGGAGAGTTCGCCGGGGTGGTTGAGTACTCTGATGCCGTTCGCAAGGGAATGAAAGAGTTCGTGCAGCGCCTCGAGGCGGATGGCGTGCGACGAATCGCTTTGATATCCGGTGATAGATCCGAGAACGCTAGTGCAGTCGCAGCTGCGGTTGGTATTCACGAATCGCATGGCGACATGTTGCCGCAGGACAAGGTCCGGGTGGTGCAGCGGCTGCTCGATCAAGGCGAAAAAGTAGTGATGATGGGGGATGGTACGAATGACGCGCCAGCGTTGAGTACCGCCACTGTGGGAGTGGCTCTCGCATCTCAGGGGCGCGGCATTGCGACTGAGGCTGCCGATGTAATTCTTCTGGGGGACGACCCGGCGCATCTCAGCGAGGGAATGCAGATCAGTCGTCGCACGATGCGCATCGCACGGCAGTCCATATGGTTTGGCCTGGGGATCAGTGCGTTGGGGATGGCGTTCGCATCGGGCGGCTGGATTCCTCCTGTAGCCGGGGCTGCGATCCAGGAAGCAATCGACCTTGTGGTGATTGCGAACGCACTTCGGGCAAGCCGCGACGGCACGTAAGGGAAAACTTCAGAATATCTCCGCTCTCTCCCGACACAACGACGCCCCTGATGGCACGATCTTGAGAGAGTGCCCGCTTCAGGGCATCTGCGAAGACTTCAGGAGGTTCGGATGAACGCCACTCAAATGAGGACAAGCAGGAGGGAAGAGGTTCCTTACGATAATTCAGAGCTGGGAACCACATCCATCGTTGTAGCAGTTGACGGGTCGGAGGCGGGAGAAGCGGCGCTGCATGCTGCGAAGTTGATACAGGAGAGCCACGATGCGGCTGTGCATGTTGTTTCGGTGATCGAGCCGCTGCCGGCAATGTTCGCGCTGTCAGAAGGACTGATTCCGCCTGCCGAGTTTGATAGTTCGAGGCAACAGGTGCATCGTGCGCTTATAGGCAGGCAGGTCAGACACTTTGATCCTGCGGGACAATGGACGATGGACATCGTGTCAGGCAGCGCTGCGGAGTCGATTGTTGGACTTGCACACGAGCTTCGCGCACGACTGATAATCGTCGGTGCCCACAAGCATGGCATGCTGGGCCGACTCCTGGGCGAGGAAACCGCGATAGATATAGCTCGACTCAGCGAGGTTCCATTGCTGGTTGCGTCACCGGAAATGAAGACACTTCCCGCGCGCGTGATCGTGGCTATGAGTCTGGATTGGGACGACGGACGACAGATTGCCGAGGCCTTGAAAGTGGCCGCAGATTTGCCGAGCACGTCGGTGGTTCATGTGAAGCCGAAAGCCGAGTTCCTCGGGATAGACTGGTCGGAATTCGATCGTGACTATGAGCTGTCGATAGATGGCACGTTCAGGATAGGAGCGGAGGCGCTCGCTGCCGTTCAGATTCACTCCGATCTGGTAGTGCTCCGCGGAGATCCAGTGGCGGAGCTTGTCGATTTCGCGAGCTTCTCGAAAGCGGAGATGCTGGTGGTGGGAATCCACCGTCGTCATGGAAAGCCACGTGCCGTCGGCGGCAAGATGGCGAGTCGCATAATTCGGCGAGCGACATGCGGTGTGCTCGTTGTTCCAATGCCTGTCCGGAAAAAGACTCCAAAACAGGATGGGGCCACCAAGGTAATAAGTGACCAGGGGCTGTGGAGCGCACTGCTTCGCGAATTCACCGCGCGTAACGCAGGGAGACTGACCAAACTGGAGGTGGATGACCCGGAGATCGGCGCCATGACGGAAGCCAGCGGTTATCCACTGGTGGGTGTGGACTACGACCACAAGGATGGCAAGCTCAGCATCATGCTCGGCTACACGCGCAGCACGGAGAGGCATTTGACGCGAGGTATCTCTGACCCGCAGTCGATATCGGTGTTGAGGGTTCGCGGACGAGATGCGGCGCTTTCTGTGGCGCATGACGGCGGTCAGACGTTGCTAACCTTCTGAGCGTACCGGGAGGAAGCTATAAGAGGAGGCGCCGCATTTATTGCTGCGCCTCACTCGCAGTGGGGAGCGAGTAATTCAGTTTGTGAATCAGTGTGATGGAGCGATGGAACGGGGGGTGCATCTCACGCCCGTTCTTCCGAGCAGCCGGTTGCCTGCTGCAAGAGGGTGGACGGCGTACTCATAACGCACGCGGCGTCTGCGATTTCTTACTGATGAGCTTGCCTCAGTCCGAAATTCTGACTGTGCGACTTCCTGTTCCCTCGCCACTCGTCAAAGGCATCTGTCGCAAGGCGCATTATTCCCCACACTGAGCCGCCCATTGCCGCAGCGCCTGCCGCTGCAAACGCGAGTACCAGCGCGGATGCATTCGACGGGTCGCTGCTGTCATCGAGAAGCGGCCCGATGAGCGGCGTGAGAATGAGCAGTCCCATTACCGAGCTGAGCCACGCAGCTCTCCAAGTAAATGGAACGGAAGCAAAAGCTCGTCCGATCCACACTAGTCCAAGCCCGCTGAGAGTGCCGGCGAGCGCGAATCGCATTACGGCGGCTGCATCACCTTCGCTGGACACGGCTGCTGTCCACAGCAACACCGTAGCGGACACGATAAGAAGAAGTTGAAAGCGGGCAGTCCTTGTCATACATCCTCCTGCGTTTTGAAACACCTCAACTGAGAATACAGACAAGTCATGTGATTGTCGGTAGGGAAAGGCGCGAGATCGAATGCGGGAAATACCTACACGGGATGAGGGTGCAGACGATTGAGCCGGAAGGAGGGGGAACCAAGCTTGTGGCGATCACATTGTCACGAACAAGGAGGTCGGATGTCGCTCACACACCTGCATCTGCTGTTGAACCACTTCCCCGTAATCGGTTCGATTATCGGAATTGCTCTATTCGCTACGGCGGTGCTGAGAAAGAGCGGAGAGCTTGCAAAGGCTTCACTCGGTTTATTTGTCGCCCTCGGTGTCATCTCGGTGATCGTCTATTTCACCGGTGAGCCCGCTGAGGATGCCATCGAGAAACTCCCCGGTTTCTCCGAAGCAATCACCGAGCGCCACGAGGAATTCGCGCTCATTGCGACGATTATGCTGGCCTCCTTTGGAGCGATAGCTCTGAGTGCACTAGGAGCGTTTCGGAGGAGAGTACTTCCGAGGTGGGTGGTAAACGGTGGTCTGGTGTTATCTCTGGCGGCTGGCGCGTTGATGGGTTACACGGCGATGCTCGGGGGCCAGGTGAGACACACAGAGATTCGAAGCACCTCATTCTCTGGGGACCGGAGTCAGGAAAACCCTGACTGAGAATTCGGCGAACCTCCGATTTCGACTGGCAGGGTTCGAGACGACATTCGATCTGATCGTATCGATCGATGTTTCCGCTGTGAACCACAAAGCGTCTCGCAACTCGAGGTAACAATGCAATCCTCTTTCCGCAAAGTATCGGTGGGTATCTTTTTTCTTGGGGTGGCCCTGCTTTTCGGGTACGCCTGTTCGCGGCCGGCTGGCGACAATCAGAGTGTGCTGACCGGCGATGCTGCATCGCGCGTGTACGTTGCTCCGGGTTCGTACGACGAGTTCTATGCCTTCCTCTCCGGCGGGTTCAGCGGCCAGGTGTCGGTTTACGGGTTGCCGTCTGGAAGACTTCTCAAGGTGATTCCCGTGTTTTCGCAGAATGCGGAGAACGGCTATGGCTATAACGAGGAGACAAAAGCGATGCTGCAAACGACCTACGGCTTCATTCCGTGGGACGATACGCATCACACGGAAATGTCGATGACCGATGGCGTTCCTGACGGCCGCTGGCTTTTCATCAACGGGAACAACACGCCGCGAATCGCGCGCATTGACCTGACCAGGTTCGAGACCGACGAGATTCTGGAGATCCCCAACGCGGCAGGTGGTCATGCTTCGCCATTTGCGACGCCGGATTCGAAGTACGTGGTTTCCGCAACACGGTTCAGCATCCCGGTGCCGAATACCGATGTTCCGATTGAGTCCTACAAGCAGAATTTCAAGGGAACACTGTCGTTTATTTCGGCTGACAAGCCGGGCAAGATGGACATTGCGTTCCAGATTCTGATGCCGGGTTACAACTATGATCTGGGTCACGCGGGCAAAGGTCCTTCGGATGGATGGTTCTTCTTCACGACTTACAACACGGAGCAGGCAAACACCAAGCTCGAGGTCAACGCTTCACAGAACGACAAGGACTATATCGCAGCCGTGAACTACCGGCTCGCTGAATCCTGCGTCGCTCAGGGAAAGGCGAGGGCGTTTCCGGCCAGATACAGCCACAACTGGGTTGATGAGTCCTCGCACGTATCGAAGACAGAGACGAAGACGAGTGTGAAGATGCTCGATCCGCGGGACTGCGCCGGGGTGGTCTACTTTCTTCCAACGCCGAAATCGCCTCACGGAGTGGATGTCGATCCCACGGGCGAATACATAGTCGGTGGCGGAAAGCTGGCGAGTGTCATTCCGGTGCACTCTTTTCAGAAGCTTCAGAAAGCGATTGCCGACCGGGCGTTTGACGGTCAGATGTCGGACATTCCGATTCTCAAGTATGACGCGGTTCTCGCCGGCGAGGTGCAGAAGCCCGGGCTGGGGCCGTTGCACACCGAGTTCGATGAAAAGGGCTACGCATACACCACGATGTTCATCTCGTCGGAAGTCGTGAAGTGGAAGCTCGGCACCTGGGAGGTCGTGGATCGAATCCCGACCTACTACTCGCCTGGGCATCTGATGATTCCAGGTGGCGACTCGAAGAAGCCCTGGGGCAAATACATGGTCGCATTGAACAAGATCACAAAGGATCGATATCTGCCAACGGGCCCGGAGATGTTTCAGAGCGCGCAGCTCATTGACATCAGCGGTGACAAGATGAAGCTGCTGCTGGATTTCCCAACGATTGGCGAGCCGCATTATGCCCAGGCGATTCCCGCTTCGCTCATAAAGGATAAGCAGCTCAAGTTCTATTCCCTTGCGAAGAACGGGAATCCGTACGTCACGAAGGCGGAGAGCGAAGGTGGCATCACGCGGAGCGGGAAAAACGTTCACGTGAAGATGATTGCCATTCGCAGTCACTTCGCTCCTGACAACTTCGAAGGCATAACCGTGGGTGATACGGTTTACTTTCACGTCACAAACATCGAGCAGGACTGGGACATCCTGCACGGCTTTGCCGTCCTCGGTGCGCAGAACTCGGAGTTGATTCTGAATCCGGGTGAGACTCGCACCTTGAAGTGGGTACCGATGTCACCTGGTGTCTATCCGTTCTACTGCACCGACTTCTGCTCCGCGCTGCACCAGGAAATGCAGGGGTACATCCGCGTCTCGGCAGCCGGCTCGAGCGTTCCTCTCAGCGCCAATACGAGCCCGAAGGCGAAAACACAGATAGGCCGGCTCGAAGCAGGCGCAGTTCGGTCTGCGCCGCGTTAGAAGTGAACGCCGTGAAACACGCGAGCAGAGATGATGTCACCATGCCGGTGTGGTCGAGACTCGCTATTGCGTTCTCCGCTGCACTGCTTGCCCTCGGGTTTGTCGTTCCTGTATGGCGAATCTCTCTGCTTGCGCCTCAGTATCCCGAGGGCTTGGGGATGCTGATCAGGATCAATACAATCACGGGCGTGAAGCCCGCTGATCTCAACAACATCAACGGGCTCAATCACTACATCGGGATGAAGGCAATCGTGCCCGATGCGATTCCGGTATTGCGGATAATGCCGGTGGCCTTGGCGTTCCTTGTAGTGCTCGGTCTCGCTGTCGCTCTCTATGGAAGACGCTGGGCTGTATGGTCCTGGCTCGGCCTGGTGGTGGCGGGGGGCGCTGCTGCGCTGTACGAGTTCTGGAAATGGTCGTTCGACTACGGCCATAACCTTGCGCCTGACGCAATCATCAAGATCCCGGGGATGACGTATCAGCCACCGATCATCGGAACGAAGCAGCTTCTCAATTTCACTGCGGCCTCGTGGCCCGCTGCAGGGGGTTTAGCGGCCGGCGCAGCTTTCGTCATTGCGCTCACGGCACTTGTTCTGTCTCGAAGGAAACGTTCTGAAGACAGTGAAGCGTCATCGTCGCGTTCGGCGCTTGCGGCCAGTTTGCTAATAGTAGTGAGCGGAATCGCGATCGTCGCGCCCCGTCATGTTGCAGCCCAGTCCGATACGGTGGTGGTGACGCAAAAAGGGCCAGGTCTGCGGGCGGCACTGAGATCAGTCAAGACCGGGGGCACGATCGTCGTGATGCCAGGCCATTACGTGCTTCACGATATCACGATAGACCGCCCGGTGACCATTACTGGTCGTGAGCTTCCCCTGCTCGACGGCGGGGGCAAGGGAGGGATACTCACTGTCACCGCAGACAGTGTAACCGTGACCGGGCTGCGATTCACAGGTGTCGGCTCGAGCTTTACGCAGGATCGCGCAGCTATTCGCGTTGCCAATGCCTCCGGGTGCCGAATCACCGACAACAAGATCGAGGATGCGTTCTTCGGAATCTACCTTGCGAAGGTGGACGGCTGTCTGGTTGAGCGTAACACTCTTCGTGCACGTGGCCGGACTGACGTTACCTCCGGGAACGGAATCCACCTCTGGTCATCGCGGCACATCAGGATTGCGGATAATTCAGTCTCAGGATTCCGCGACGGAGTGTACTTCGAGTTTGTGCACGACACTGAGGTGCTGCGCAACGTCAGCGAGAGGAATCTGCGCTATGGCCTCCACTTCATGTATTCCGACGATTGCCTGTATTGGGGCAACACGTTCAGCCGGAACGGGGCGGGTGTCGCAGTCATGTACACAAAACGCGTCCACATGGTGGCGAACCGCTTCGAGTACAACTGGGGCGGCGCAGCGTACGGACTCCTGCTCAAGGAGATTTACGACAGCCGTCTCGAGAGGAATGTTTTCGAGAAGAACACAGCGGGAGTTGTTGCCGACGGTGCCGACAGGCTTCAGGCCATCGGAAACACGTTCGTGGGCAACGGATGGGGCGTAAAGGTCGGCGGGAGCACCCAGAATGCTCTCTTCGCTGAGAACAACTTCATCGACAACACTTTCGATGTTTCCACCAACAGTCACGAACCGACAACGAAGTTCACCGGAAATTTCTGGGATGCCTATCGCGGCTACGATCTCAATGCGGACGGAGTAGGGGACGTTCCGCATCCACCAGTTCGGCTCTTTTCGGTAATAGTCGAGCGCAGCCCGCAGGCCATCGTGCTGATGAGAAGCGCGGTTGTCGCGCTGCTGGATCTGGCCGAGCGTGCGATGCCGTCACTTACTCCTGAGTTGTTTGTGGATCCACGGCCAGTCATGCGGAAGATCATATGATTGTCATCCGAGATCTGCGGAAGCGTTTTGGCGCCCTTGAGGTGCTGCGGGGAATCGATGCTGAGATTCGTTGCGGGCACGTGACAGGAGTCGTCGGTCCGAACGCGGCTGGAAAGACAACGCTGATCAAATCCATTCTCGGTCTGTCCCGTCCCGATAGGGGATATATCGAGGTGGGCGGAGTGAGAATCAATGGCGACGAATCGTATCGCGGGCGCATCGGGTACATGCCTCAGATCCCGCGATACCCGTCGAACCTGACCGGAACGGAGCTGCTCTCGATGCTTTGCGATTTGCGTCCGGATGCGCAGGCGCTCGATGAGGAATTGATCGGCAGCTTCCGACTGGCTGACGAACTTCCAAAAAAATTGACCAATCTTTCGGGCGGAACCAAACAGAAGATAAACGCCGTTGCAGCGTTTCTGTTCACGCCGGAGCTCCTGATTCTCGACGAACCGACCGCCGGCCTGGATCCGCGATCGTCCAGCGTACTGAAGGACAAGATTCTTGCTGAGCGCAACGCCGGGCGAACGCTTCTCATCACCTCGCATCTCATGTCCGAGCTGGAAGAGCTGGCAGATGAAGTCATCTTCATCAATGAGGGCAAGGTTCGCTTCAGTGGGTCAGTGAATCAGATCAAGGAAATGACGCGCCAGGCAAATCTGGAGCGGGCGATTGCTGAGTTGATGGACCGTGGAGCTGCGGCGTGATGGTGCTCTCATCGAAACGCAGGGCCGCAGGCGTGTGGCAGGTCTCGAAGCCGCAGATCCGCGATGTCCTGCGAAGCAGATGGCTCCTCAGCTACGTCGCGTTCCTGCTTCTCGCCACCGAAGGCTTGCTGCGCTTCACCGGAGGAGATGCGAAGACGCTCCTGAGTCTGGGTAACGTCGTGCTGTTTGTAATACCGCTCATTACTACCGTGTACGGTACGGTCTATCTGTATAGCAGCAGGGAATTCATCGAGTTGCTGCTCGCTCAGCCGCTCAAGCGAAGAACAGTCTTCATCGGACTGTATATCGGTCTTGCAATACCGCTGACGGCCGCGCTCGCTGCGGGTATATCTATTCCGTTTGTCCTGCATGGAGTTGCTGGTGCTACGCGGATGCCCCTCGCGACGATCCTCGCAGGAAGTGCGGCTCTGACGCTCATTTTTACCGGCGTTGCGTTCTGTGTGGCAGTTCGCTTCGAAGACCGGCTTACCGGACTGGGGGTCGGCCTGGCAATCTGGCTCGTCCTCGCGTTCGTGTATGACGGCGTGATGCTTTTTGCCGTGGCGCTCCTTTCCGGGCACTCAGTGGAAAAGGCACTGCTGGTGGCATCGCTCGCCAACCCCATTGATCTGGTGAGAATAGCATTGTTGCTCCAGTTCGATGTGTCGGCGCTCATGGGATACACCGGTGCCGTGTTCAACCGGTTCTTCTCGGGGTCACTCGCCCTAGGTGTTATCTCCGCGGCGACGATCGCATGGATTGGGTTGCCTCTTGTTGCGGGCCTCACCGCGTTCCAGCGGAAGGATTTCTGATTCATCAACCAACAGACGCGCATGCGCCGCGCGGCGTCTGTCATTCCCAGAGGATAAATGCAAAAAAGATCCATTAATACGGTGTCATCGGCCGCCATGATTCTCGCCGTCGTTGCAATGGCGGCCTGTTCAGTCGATAAGAAAGCACCGTCTGACTCCGAAGGAGTCGCCAAAACAACCACCGGAGAAGCCGCGCCAGCCGCAGCAACCGGTGATACGATCGTCATCGAAGCGTGGACTGATGGCGTGGGCAATTACTACAAACCCAATCGTGTCGAAGCGCATCAGGGAGACGTACTGCGCTACGTGAACAAGGTCGGAGTGCATAACGTTCACTTCCTTCCCGACTCGAACGAAATCAAAACGGGCCTACCGCCGGCGAGTGAGCTGTTGCAGTTACCCGGTCAGACGTACGACCTGGTCGTCACGATGGCACCCGGCAATTACTACTTCCAGTGCGATCCTCATGCTGCCCTTGGCATGCAGGGGCATGTCAAGGTTGAAAGAAAGGAATGACCTGCGTCATGACAAGCAAACCGTTCGAACGAGACCCATTCCCTACGATTATTCAGGGCGGCATGGGCGTCGCGGTCTCGAACTGGCGGCTGGCTCGTGCCGTGTCACTTCGCGGCCAGCTTGGCGTCGTGTCCGGCACGGCCCTCGACACAGTATTCATGCGTCGGCTTCAGGATGGTGACCCGTCCGGCGACATGCGCCGCGCCATGAGGGCCTTTCCCCTGCAGGATATAGCTGAGCGCGTCCTCGAGCAGTTTTTCGTGGAAGGCGGCCGGGATCCTGGTCAACCGTATCGACTTCTGCCGATGTATCGGCAACGTGTGAGCAGGGAAAAGCAGGAGCTGACAATTCTTGCAAATTTCGTTGAGGTGTGGCTGGCAAAGGAGGGACACCAGGGAGTAGTCGGGATCAACTTTCTCACGAAGGTGCAGATGCCAACGCTGCCGTCGCTCTATGGAGCGATGCTCGCGGGTGTTGACTACGTTCTGATGGGAGCAGGTATCCCTCGCGAGATACCAGGCGCACTCGATGCACTCTCACAACATCGACCTGCATCACTGCGACTCGATGTCGATGGAATGCCCTCGAGTGAAGCAGTGCATCTGACGTTCGATCCGTCCATGTTCGGCTTCGATACGGGTACTCCGCTCAATCGCCCGGCCTTTTTGCCGATTATTTCAGCCACCTCCCTTGCAACTACGCTTGCCAGGAAGGCGAATGGCTCGGTGGAGGGATTCATCGTTGAAGGTCCCACAGCCGGTGGTCATAATGCGCCGCCTCGCGGCGAGCCGCGGCTTAACAATCGCGGCGAGCCACAGTACGGCGAGCGGGATGTTGTGGATCTCGCAAAGCTGAAGCAACTCGGTCTCCCGTTCTGGCTGGCTGGTGGAACGGGATCACCAGACAGTCTCGCGGCTGCCATCGAGCAGGGTGCAACCGGAATTCAGGCTGGCACTCTGTTCGCGTTCTGCGACGAGTCCGGATTCGCTGACCATCTCAAGCAGGATGTGCTCAGCCATGCAGCACAGGGCACCATCGACATCATCACTGACCCCCGCGCATCGCCTACTGGCTATCCATTCAAGGTAGTACGCTGGGCGGGCGATGAAGTTGTTCATTCTGAACGTAAGAGAAAGTGCGACCTCGGCTATCTGCGAGTTGCGTTTCAGCGGGGGGAAGGGAAAGTGGACTACAGGTGTGCTGCAGAACCCGTCGCCGACTACGTGAGAAAGGGTGGGCGCGAAGAGGACACAGTCGGACGAAAATGCCTGTGCAACGCCTTGACGGCGAACGTTGGCCAGGCGCAGGAGCGACCGGATGACCGTGTGGAGCCTCCACTGTTGACAAGCGGAGATGACCTGGTGAAGATCGGCGAATTCCTGAAAGGGCGCTCGCATTACACGGCCGATGATGTTCTGGACTACCTGCTGCTCGAGAGGCGATGCCATGTCGGATGAGACGCTTTCGACGGTGAACGAGACAATCCTCGCGTATCCCGAAACCGTATCAGTGTTCAATCGGTTGGGCGTTGATGCCTGTTGCCGAGGCGATGCAACCCTCGAGCAAGCCGCGCTGGAAACAGGCATCGATCTCAATGCTCTACTTTCCGCGCTCCGCACCGTAACGAATGAATCTGCGCCTTCGGCTGCGGGGAAATCGTGAAGGTTCTCGATCCGCTGAGTGCGGCACAGGCGGCGGTGGCGCCAAATCCGTCGCGGCCCGCAACTGCGATTGTTCATGACTCAGAGCACGCGCGCCTCGTGGTTTTCAGGATCTCGCCGGGGCAGCACGTACCTCCTCATCACAGCACGGCCATGGTAATTCTTCAGGTGCTCGCCGGTTCCGGAGTCCTTTCAGGAATTGACGGACTGGAGCACAAGGGCGTCGCTGGTGACACCGTAGTCTATGGGCCAGGCGAGATTCACGGGATGCGTTCGGATGACGAGGAGTTTCTGCTCCTCGCGACGATCACTCCCAGACCGGGCGGCCGCTGATGGAATGGTTCGTGAAGGCATTCCTCAAATCGAGTCTCACCTGGCTCGCGCTGGGAGTAACGCTCGGTGTAGCGATGGCCGCGCATCCGGTGTGGACCATCTACCGCCCGGCACATCTGCATATCCTGCTTGTCGGTTTCGTGACGATGATGATCTATGGCGTCGCATATCATGTAATACCACGTTTTGCCGGATTCGTACTGTACAGTCGGCGAGCTGCGATATGGCAGCTGGGCATGGCCAACGCCGGACTCGTTCTGATGGTTGCGGGCTTCGCAATTCGTGCGAACGGACACTCCGTGGGCACACCGGTCCTCGCGACCGGAGGTCTGATCGCTGCACTCGCTGCGTATGTGTTTGCCTTCGTCATCTGGAGAACAATGGACGGTCCGGCAGATGCTCGAGCTGCCGCGAAGCGATTGGCTGAAGCATCCGCACGTCGCAACACTCTGCCGATATCTCGCTAGATGCATTCGATGGTGCGCCGGTTCCTCAAGACCGGCATTGGATTTCTCTGCCTCGGTCTTGTGCTGGGCGGATGGATGATCGCTCAGCGCGAACTCGGTGGTCACTACCCCTCACCATACCTGGTGAGCGCTCATACTCATGCGATTCTCGTCGGATTCGTGATGATGATGATAATGGGAGTCGCACTGTGGCTTTTTCCAAGGGCAGCGAAGAACGACGATTGGTATGACCCGAGAATGGCAATGATTGCGTACTGGCTGCTTTCGCTGGGCACCGGCGCGAGAATCATGGGAGAGTTACTGCGGATTTCGTCGTCTGCCGTATGGCTAAGGTGGCTGGTCGTGATTGCTGGTTTCGCTCAGATAGCTGGAACGGTGGTTTTCTTCTGGACGATGTGGTCCCGAATCCGACCAGGCGGGAGCCAGATTCGCGAAGCGAAGGGAGAACGGTTCTAAAATGCCTCCGAATTGGATTCAAGCTTGCAGGTCCCACAGACCATGACACTAGCTCAAGCACAAGAGTCCATCGCCAGTGACTCGCTCACTCTCCTCGATGCTTATTGGCGCGCGGCGAACTATCTGTCTGTCGGACAGATTTACCTGCGAAGCAACCCGTTGCTGCGAAAGCCGCTGGCCATTGATGATGTAAAGGCTCGATTGCTTGGGCACTGGGGAACCACACCTGGCCTCAATTTCGTGTACGCGCACATGAATCGCCTGATTCGCGCGCGTGACGTCAACGCCATCTACATCGCGGGCCCGGGTCACGGTGGACCTGGAGTTGTGGCAAATACCTATCTGGAAGGCACCTACACGGAGGTCTATCCGGAAATTTCAGAAGACGTGGATGGCCTCGAGCGATTGTTCAGGCAATTCTCATTTCCCGGGGGAATTCCCAGTCACGTGGCCCCGGAAACGCCCGGTTCAATTCATGAAGGTGGAGAACTCGGCTACGCACTTCTTCACGCGCACGGCGCTGCGTTTGATAATCCGGATCTTGTCGTCTGCTGTGTAATCGGGGATGGAGAGGCCGAGACGGGGGCACTCGCGGCTAGCTGGCACTCAACGAGGTTCGTTAATGCACGCAGGGACGGAGCTGTGCTGCCAATCCTTCACCTGAACGGCTATAAGATTGCCGGGCCGACGGTGCTGGCGCGGATTCCGGAAACGCAACTCACCAGTCTCATGCGCGGCTATGGATACGAACCTCATTACGTATCTGGCGACGATCCCATGGCGATGCACGAGCTGATGGCGACAACGCTCGATTCAGTACACGATGAGATTCTCGAGATCCAGTTGCGCGCACGGGGCGACGCAGTCACCGAGTTGCCGCGATGGCCAATGATAGTGCTTCGATCACCCAAAGGGTGGACTGGCCCGAAGTTGGTGGATGGCAAGGAGGCAGAAGGATCGTGGCGCTCGCATCAGGTTCCGCTTGCTCGTCTGGCAGATAATCCTGCGCACCTGGTGCAGCTTGAAGAGTGGATGCGCAGCTATCGGCCCGAGGAGCTTTTCGATGAGAGCGGAAAATTGCTTCCCGAGCTGGCCCAGCTCGCTCCGGATGGCGCGCGCCGCATGAGTGCCAATCTACATGCCAACGGCGGGCTGCTGTTGCAGGATCTGGTCATGCCGAATTTCCGGGACTATGCGTTGCCGGTGGCCGCACCAGGCACCACGGAAGGAGAAGCGACACGCATACTCGGCGGAATGCTGCGTGACGTCATGAAGCTGAACGCAGGCGCGGCAAATTTCCGCCTGGTTGGTCCTGACGAAACCAGCTCCAATCGGCTCGACGCCGTTTTCCAGGAAACGGAACGTGTAATGGCAACCGTGATTCTTCCAACTGACGAGAACGTCTCGCATGATGGCAGGGTTATGGAAGTGTTGAGCGAGCACATGTGCCAGGGTTGGCTTGAAGGTTATCTGCTCACCGGTCGTCACGGATTATTCTCGTGCTACGAAGCCTTCATCCACATAGTGGATTCGATGTTCAACCAGCACGCGAAATGGTTGAACACCACTCGCGGCATACCGTGGCGCGCGCCGATTGCGTCGCTCAACTATCTGCTCACTTCGCATGTGTGGCGGCAGGATCATAACGGCAACAGCCATCAGGACCCCGGATTTCTAGATCATGTGGTGAACAAGAAGGCAGATGTGGTTCGCGTCTATCTCCCTCCGGACGCAAACACGCTTCTCGCCGTTGCGGACCACTGTCTGCGAAGTCGCAACTATGTGAATGTCATTGTGGCGGGCAAGCAGCCTGCGCTGCAGTGGCTCGACATGGATGCAGCCGTCAGGCAATGCGAGGCGGGCCTGGGAATGTGGGAGTGGGCAAGCACGGACGGCGGACGGAATCCTGATGTCGTGATTGCATGTTGCGGCGATGTACCAACCCTCGAAGCGCTCGCGGCCACGGCACTGATGCGGGAGAAGCTGCCTGATCTAAGGGTGAGAGTCGTGAACATTGTAGATCTCATGACGCTTCAGCCGGAGAGCGAACATCCGCATGGCTTGAGTGATGAGGCTTTCGATTCTCTTTTCACTCCGGACAAACCCATCATCTTTGCCTTTCACGGTTATCCGTGGCTGATACACCGACTTACATACAGGCGGACGAATCACCAGAACCTTCACGTTCGCGGCTACAAGGAAGAGGGAACTACAACGACTCCTTTCGACATGACGGTGATGAACGACCTGGACAGGTTTCATCTTGTGATGGATGTGATCGCGCGGGTGCCGGGAGTGAGGGGAAGCGAAGACGGTATTAATGCTGACGCGTACTGTCGTCAGCGGCTCGAGGAGCATCACGACTACATCAGGGTGCACGGCGACGACATGCCTGACGTGCGCGACTGGCGCTGGCCCGCCTGAGGACGGAATTCTGGAATGAACATACTGGTTCTCAATGCCGGGTCGTCCTCCATCAAGTTCGAGCTGATCGACACGGATGAGGCAGCAATCGCGGACTCCAGCGATCGGCGTCTGGCTGGCGGGCAGATCGAACGCATCGGTGGAGAGGCCATCTGTACCTTCTCCGCGAGCGGCCATGGTCAGACGACAACCACTGCTGCGATCAGGGATAACACTGCTGCCGTGGAGCATATCATCGCGTGGCTCGTAAGCGATGAATCTGGGGTGCCAGTTGCGAAGGTGGGCGAGATTGAAGCGGTCGGGCATCGCGTTGTGCACGGCGGCGAACGCTTCACGCATTCAATTCTCGTGGACGATGAGGTGCGCCGCGGCCTGGATGCCCTCATTGAGCTTGCACCGCTTCATAACCCGCACAATCTCCGAGGGATTGCTGCAGCGCGCGCAGTACTTGGCCCCGAGGTCCCGCAAGTCGCTGTGTTCGACACTGCGTTTCATCACTCGCTGCCTGAGCCGGCCTTTATCTACGCAGTTCCCTATCATCTGTACCGTCGATACGGCGTTCGCCGCTACGGATTTCACGGTACGTCGCATCGCTACATCGCATACAGATACAGAAAGCTCACAGGCAAGAGCAGGGAAGACACGAAAATAATTACGCTGCATCTTGGAAATGGCGCGTCATCCTGTGCCATCGCAGGTGGAGTTTCGCTGGACACCTCCATGGGCTTCACGCCGCTCGAGGGGCTCGTGATGGGCACGCGTTCCGGCGATCTCGATCCGGCGATCCTGGAGTTTGTAGCCACGAAAGAGGGTATGAGCCTCAACGAGGTCAATGCAATGCTCAACAAGCACTCAGGTCTCCTGGGAGTATCGGGCCTGACAGCTGATATGCGTGAGCTGATCGATGAGGTGGAAGAGAATGGGGACCGAAGAGCCAAACTGGCGATCGACATCTTCTGTTACCGAGTGAAGAAATATCTCGGAGCTTACCTCGCAGCCATCAACGGAGCAGATGCCATTGTGTTTACGGGTGGTATCGGCGAGAACTCGAGCAGCATACGCTCGCGCATCTGCGACGGCATGGACTGGCTCGGCGTTGCGATCGATGAGAAGAAGAACGAATCGCTGGACAACGGGGAGGGTCGCATCGATCGCGATGGAACGCGCGTTCAGCTGTGGGTCATTCCCACAGACGAAGAACTGCTGATTGCACGGGATACGTGGCGGGTGGTCACAGGTTCAGACACTGAATAGCTCCGGCCGAGTAAAGGGGTGCATTCCGCCGCCTCGATGCAGCAGGGACAATGGAGGGATACCTTTCAGGGCCGTCTCATTGAAACGGAGCTCCGAGCTCTGCTCACCATTTCATACGGAGTAATGGCATGACGGGACCGAATGACGTTTCCGCTTCCCCTTCCCCATCGTCACCAACAGCCGGGTTGTGGGAAGACTTCATTGACATATTTCACCAGCCGTCGGCGGTGTTCGAGAGGCGCCGCGATGGAAAGTTCGGGCTGGCCCTTCTCGTTTTCGTCGCCGTCAGCGCGGTGCTTTTCTTTGCCCTGCACAACGGCATCGCCCCAATCATGGACGCTGAAATGGCGAAGGCTGCCGCAGCGATGGCGAAATCGAACCCACAGATCACTCCTGAGCAGATAGCAGCGCAGCAGGGAATGATGGAGAAGTTTGCCGGCGTCGGCTTCGTGATATTCCTGCCGATCGGAATACTGATTACTGCCGCGATTCTCTGGTTCGTTGCGAGATTCACCGACGCGAAGATCGCCTTCGCCGCAGCAATGATGATAGCCACCTATTCATCCGTGCCGCGAATCGCCGAGACGGTGCTGAATGCTCTCCAGGGGTTGATCATGTCGCCGGAGTCAATCATGTCTCGCTACAGCGTGCAGATAGGCCCTGCACGTTTCATAGATTCCCCCGGTGACAATGCGGTTCTGCAAACCATTCTTGGTGGTCTCGATCTGTTCACGATATGGACAGTTGTGCTGCTCGCAATCGGACTTGCAGTTGTCGCTCGGGTTCCGCGTTCGAGAGCTGCGATCGCAGCAGGGGCAGTCTGGCTATTTGGTCTGCTTCCCTCACTCTACCAGGCACTGTCGCAAAGTTCCTGAATACTTCACCAGATAAAAGAAGCCGCCTCCTTACGGAGGCGGCTTCTTTCTTGTCGCCCGGCTATGCTCCTACACCGCGTCAGATAAACTGGTGAAGGTGAAATCCTTTGCCTTGATCGCAGGCATCACCGTTGGACCACCCTGCTCCGTCCCGGCAATTCGAACCGCGGGCCCCATCGCTTCGATGTTGTTCAGCAGAAACAACGGCGACTCATTGAACCTGAAGTTCTTGAGCGACTTCGAGATCTTTCCGTTCTCGATCAGGAAGGTTCCGTCACGCGTCAACCCTGTGAACAGAATCGTGCGCGGATCGACCGAACGCAGATACCATAGTCGCGTCACAAGAATGCCGCGCTGCGTTGACTTGATCATGTCTTCCACGGATGTCGTTCCACCGAGCATCTTGATGGATGACGGACCCCCGGTCGCGACCTTCCCCTGCTTCTGCGCCCAGAATCTCGAATAGAAGAGCTGCTTAAGAACTCCGTTCTCGACCCACACCTGACGTGAGAGTGGCAGTCCCTGGCCATCGAACGGCTGCGCCAGCAGCTGCGGATCCTGCGGATCGGACAGGAGAGTCACGCGGGAATCCACGATTTTCTCGCCGAGCTTGTTGCCGCCACCCGTTTTGGTGAATGCACTCCGGCCTTCGTCAGCTGAACGGGCGGCAAGCGACCCGGCCATCAACTGCACCAGATCACCAACTGCCTGCGGCTCGAGAATTACAGTGTACTTGCCCGGCTCGATCGCCACTGGATTGCGCGACAGTCTAGCCTTCTCGATCGCACGATTCGAGAGAGCCGCAAAGTCCAGCTGGTTCCAGTCAGGATGTTCCGATCCCACCCATCCCGAGCCGGTGCCGTCGCTTGTCCGGACGGTGAGCGTGTAATTGGCGTTCGTTGACTTGTCATAAGCAAACAATCCGGTGCTGTTGCCGAGCGCAGTGGATCCGGCGTTCACAATGATGAAGCCTGCGGCCTGAAGATCGCCTGCCTTTCGTGCCGGCTCGAGCGCGGTGAGTGCCGCGCGAGCCCGCGCCTCAGGCGTGAGGTTAGCCGTCGACTCGAAGTACCCGCTCACCGGCAGGTAGGTCTGCTTGCCGAGTCCGGGCATCACTTCGGGGTCGTCGGGGGAAAGCCTGGCGAGAGCCTCAGCGCGTGCCACCACTGCGCGAAGCGAATCGTCAGAAAGATCGTTGGTAGTCGCTACCGCGTGCTTCTTGCCAATCGTGCTCTGCACACCGATGCCGCCAGTCATCACGCCGCCAGCTGTTGACATCTGGTTGGCCGCGAAGCGCACGTCTGTCTGGTAGTTGCTGTTGAGATTCACGGAAATCTCATCACTCTTCGAGAACTTCACGACCTTCTGTACGATCTCTTCGGCCTGCTCGCGCGTCATGATCGCACCCGCCGGCATGGCTGATTCGCTGCCGATCAGGCGCCGGGGTTCTCCTCTTCTATTCGTCACCCCGTTCATGCCTTCCTCCCGGTATTGATCACGTTGATGTTGCGGAACCTGCTCGGCACACATCCATGGCTGACTGCGTTGCTCTGGCCGGGTTGTCCCTTGCCGTCGTTGAAGGCGGAGCCGAACTCGTAACTCTTCTTGCCGCCGATCATATCCATCGAGTTCCAGAAGTCAGGTGTGCGCATCTGATATGCGACGTCTTTCAGCATGCCCACGATCTTGCCGCCCTTGATCTCGTAGAACACCTGCCCGCCGAACTGGGCGTTGTAACGCTGCTGATCGATCGAGAACGATCCGTCGCCAACGATTCCGATGCCGCGGTCGGTAGCGGAGATGATGTCGTCCCAGCTTATGTCTTTCTCGCCGGGCATCAGAGACACGTTAGGCATGCGCTGGAACTGCACGCTCGACCAGTTGTCAGCGTTGGAGCAGCCGTGCGAGCGCGTTGGCCGGCCCTTGGAGTCATACCACCACTTGAGCCACGCAGCCTGTTCGCGCGTGGTCTGATAGTCGTTTACCACACCGTTCTTGATGATCATGAAATCTTCCGGCTTCACGCCCTCGTCATCCCAGCCGATTGTCGCGCATGCGCCTGGCTGTGACCTGTCGCCCTGGACGTTCATGAACTCGGGGCCGTACTTGAGCTTGCCAAGTACGTCGCGGGGTGGCGCAACGAAACTCGTGCCTGCGTAGTTGGCTTCGTATCCCATCGCACGGTCGAGCTCAGTTGGGTGCGCGATGGACTCGTGGATGGTGAGCCACAGGTGGGAAGGATGCAGCACCAGGTCGTAGCGTCCGACGTCCACCGACTTTGCGGTGAGCTTCTGCACTGCCTCCTCGCCCCATTTCTGCGCGTTGCCGACAAGATCCTGTTCCAGCACGTACTCCCATCCGCGCCCGGCAGGAGTGACGACGTTGCTGCGTGTCTGGAAGTCGGAAAAGTCTGGCGACACCGCAGTGATTCCAAACGGAACAGACGTGCGCACGATTGTCTGGGAAATCACAGACCCTTCTGTCGATGCGAAGTTGCGGTCTTCCTTGACGAACAGAAGTCCCGAATTCACGAAACGCACACCCTTCACCTTCAGCGCCTCGGCGTTTGCCTTGAGCAGAAGTTCGGCGCGCTGCTCGACCGGGATGGTGAAAGGATCGATCTTGAAGTCGCTCTTCCAGGTTGCGTTGGGATACGCCTGAACCGGGGTAAGCTGGACTGGCTGGTCGCGCGCAATGCGGTTTGCCTTGGCAATTGCCACGGCTTCGCGTGCTGCGGCAGCAACTCCGTCCTTCGTGAGCACCTTGGTGGCGCCAAAGCCCCAGGTGCCGTCAACCAGTGCGCGGATACCCGCGCCAATCGAATCCGTGTCCGCCGTATTTACGATCTGCTGCTCGCGTGTGAACACGATGCTGTTGCGGTAGCGGCCGATGCGCACGTCGGAGTAACTCGCGCCGAGCCCTTTGGCTGTGTTGATGGCAGCCATCATCAGCTCGCGGATCGTGTCATCCGCAGGCATTTCGGCCGCGCCCGCAGGCATTACGAGGCCGGTCATCGCATCTGCCGGGTTGAACATGCCTGATGCCGCTACTGCGGCAGCGGCCATTCCGCCCTGCTTGAGGAAATCTCGCCTTGTTTTCACTAGTATCGAGGTTGGGGTAGACTTCGAATATCGGAAGTGTACGCAGCACTCGCAATAACGCTGTGGGCGAGTTGCGCGTATATAGGGGTGATCTTACAAAAGACTTACAGTTTCCTGCCCATGCTTTCGACTACACGGGCGCGTAGGTTATGACGTGAGCCCGCAACCGAGATTGGAAATGGCATCGCAGTCAGTATCTGCACTACCGCATACTCATTCCCGCGAAGAACTGTTGAGCGCCGCGTCGCGCCTGCGCACTGAAGTGGCACGCAGAATCGTCGGACAGGAGACTGTCATCGAGGAAATTCTGATGGCACTTCTTGCCGGCGGACACGCTCTGCTTGTCGGCGTACCCGGCCTCGCCAAGACTCTCATGATACGAAGCGTCAGTGAGGCAATGGACCTTGGCTTCCGCCGAATTCAGTTCACTCCTGACCTTGTGCCGAGTGATATCACGGGCACCGAGATCATGGAGGAGGATACGGCGACGGGTAGCCGCTCGTTCAGATTCGTGAAGGGTCCGATCTTCGCCAACATTGTCCTCGCTGACGAAATCAATCGCGCACCGCCGCGCACCCAGGCCGCATTGCTCGAAGCAATGCAGGAACACCGCGTGACAGCCGCTGGTGAAACGATGTCACTGCCGGAACCGTTCTTCGTTCTTGCGACGCAGAATCCGATCGAGCAGGAAGGCACTTATCCGCTGCCAGAAGCGCAACTCGACAGATTTCTCTTCGACGTTCGCGTGGGCTATCCCGATGAAGAGGCAGAGGTGGGGATTCTTCGTTCCACCACCGGCGTGGATTTCGAGCCTCTGAAACCGGTGATCAACGGCGATGAAACGCGCGCGCTCCAGCGGCTGGTGCGCGACATCCCTGCTGCTGATTCCGCGCTCAGATATGCGGCGCGGCTTGCTCGTGCCACCCGGCCGGCAGAGAGCGAAGCGTCGGAGACTGTGAGGAAGTACGTCCGGTGGGGTGCCGGCCCCCGGGCCGGACAGGCGTTGATTCTTGGAGCGAAGGCGCACGCTCTTCTCGCCGGGCGGTTTGCAGTCTCGCCTGCCGATATCGAGCGGGTTGCGCGTCCTGTGCTGCGACATCGCGTTCTCCCCAACTTTGCCGCTGAAGCCAAGGGGATTACGGTGGAGCAGATCATTGACGAGCTGCTCGACGATGTGAAGCCGCCCAAGAGCGACATCAAGCTTTAACCAGCGATGGCCCGCTGGACGGAAACTCACGACTCGAACACCGGGGCTGAATCAGCGCAGGATTACTCCGTGCTTCTCGACGCAGTGAGAGCGATGCGCTGGCCGGCGCGATTTGCGGTGCGCGGCGGCATCCCCGGAGCGCACACATCGCGCATGCGCGGAAGCTCGGCCGAGTTCACCGAGTATCGCCCCTATCGCCAGGGCGATGATCTTCGCCGGATAGACTGGAAGCTCTTTGCGCGAAGCGACAGAGCATACATCCGCCTGTCCAACGACCGCGCTCTGCTTCCGACAACGATAGTACTGGACGCGAGCGCGTCGATGGCATTCCCGGTCGCGACCAACGGGAAGTGGAGACTCGCGTCAGAACTGGCTGTCGGCCTCGCTGCAGTTGCGCGAAGCTCTGCCGATCCCGTGGGTCTCGTCGTCGTGCGCGATAAGGGCAGCGTCCACCTGCCTCCGCGTGCAAGGCAGAGCGTGATTCACGAGATGATACGCACCGTTTCGGAAACGCGACCGGGGGGGTCGTCTGATTTGGCACCGGCGCTTCTCGCCGCTCTGAGACACAGTGGCCGGATAGTGCTCATCACGGATTTCCTCGGAGATGCAGACACGCTTCTGGTGAGCGCGTCGGGGGCAGTGGTCGCCGGCAAGGAAGTGCACGCTATTCATATAGTAGCGCCGGAGGAGATAGAGCCTTCCCGGGAGACTCTTCTGGTTTCAGATCCTGAATCACCCGAAGTTCGGCGTCCACTCACAGGCGATGCGCGTGAGGCATACCTGACGGCCTACGGCACCTGGCGCGAAGGGATAGCCCACGACTGGAGCGAAGCTGGAATAGCATACTCCGTAGCGATAGTGGGCGCTGAGGCGCCGGATCATCTTGTTCGGAGAGTGACGGCACCGCGTGGGATCGCGGCGAGCGCATGAGCTTTCTCGCGCCCGAGTTCTTTTTTGCATCGCTGGCCGTCGCTGCGGGAGTAGTTGCGCTGCACTTCATCGTCACACGGCAGCCGCGCGCGGGCATCCTGCCCACCGCGCGCTTCGTTCCTGACATGCCGGCCTCAGCCACGGCCCGCGCGGCGCGTCCTTACGATTTGCTGCTGATGCTTCTCCGTGTGCTGCTCGTTCTCGCTGTGGGCGCGGGACTCGCGAGGCCTGTAATCAGGCCGACGCGCAAAGCGGTGGCGCGCGTGATCCTGGTGGATGTGTCACGCTCTGTAAGCGACTCGATTGCCATGCGGGACAGCCTCAGGTCGCTGTATCGCGAAAACGATGCGGTGATGGCGTTTGATTCTGCGGCACGCTTTGTCGGCGGAAGCGTGGCTGATTCCATTGGCTCACTCCAGATAACTGACAGGCGTGGCAATATCAGCGCGGCACTCATTGCAGCCCTTCGCGCTGCGAGTTCTCTCCGGGATCGTGCGGACAGCATGGAACTGGTGATGATATCGCCGGTTGCGGCGGAAGAGATCGATGCAGCAACGGACGACATTCGAGGGTTGTGGCCGGGGAGCCTGCGTCTCGCAAGATTGGCGTCGGTGCGCGATAGCGCAGCCGTCGGCACGGGCAAGCTCGATGTAGCTGGTTCACCTGCTGGCCCCCTTCGCATCTCGGCGACATTGGCGAGCCGCATTCCCGGGTCCATCGCGATCATTGTTCGCGAAGGCAACGGCGAGCAGGAATTGCAAGCCGCAACCCGGCCGTTATTGATATGGCCGTCCTCATCGCGGCCACCTTTTGCAATTGCGCGAGAAAAGTCCGACACAATCGGTGGAGTGGTTGCAGCGAGCGCGACAGTGGTTGCGCCGTTCAATCGCAGGTGGACCTATCCTGCTGATTCGGTGAAGAAAGCAGAGGTGATCGCGCGGTGGATAGATGGAGAGCCAGCCGCTATCGAGAAGCAGCAAGGTGGATCCTGCGTGAGGTCATCGGCAATTCCGGTTTCACCAGCAGGCGACCTCGTATTAAGGCAGGACTTTGTGCGTTTCGTGGCTCAGCTATCGGGCGAGTGCATTGCCCGAAGCGCGCTGCTGCACGCTGATCCGGCGACCGTCATAATGCTGCGTGGGTCCGGGGGTTTTGCCTCGAGAGATGCATTTCTTCCGCGAGGGGATACCCGGTCAGACCTCGCGCCGTGGCTCATTGGGCTTGCACTCGTCGCCGCATTTGCCGAACTGCTCGTCCGGCGACAGAAGAATCAATCTCTCGAGTCGGCATCATCGATTCGGAAAAGCAGAGAGGCGCGCGCCGCATGACAGCGCAGCAGCGGGTTCTCCATACCCAACGCATCCTTGGCGCAGCCGCCATCGTGTTCGCGATGGCGTGGGGCCTGGCGGCGGGACTCGCTGTGATTGCTGCACTTTCGTTTGCGTCGCTCGCGGTTCCACAACTCGAAACTGGCATGGGCTCTCACGAGGCGGTGGCTTTCGCTTTCGGTGCAGCGGTCGCTTCCGTTCTCCTGTGGAGAGTGCGCTACCTCACATCATCGAAGCGTGTAGCGCTCTGGCTTGAAGAGCGCTCGCCGGATTTGCACTACTCGCTGATCACGGCAGTCGAGCACGCCGATTCGCCCTTCGCGCGGGACATGGAGCGAACAGTCGCGGGACTGGATGTGGGAAATGCCACGTGGGTTTCACTTCGCGGGAGCATCGTACCTGCAATCGGCGCCTTGACCGTAGCCGCTGTCCTTCTATATGTATCTCCTTCCGCCAGTTTCGGCCGCGCCGGGATCTTCCCGCGACTTGGCCGTTCGGCCGCGGCGGTTCCCGCGGGGAGCAGACTGGAAAATCTCAAGGCAGAGATTACACCTCCTGCCTACGCGGGTGGCCGAACAACGGTGCTCGATGACCCTTCGTCGGTAAGAGCGCTCACGGGCAGCCGCGTGGTACTCAAGGGCGATGGTTCTGAGGCCGGCATCGAAGCCTCCGTTCCAGGCAGACGGCTGAGCGTAATCCGGGCAGATCGCGGATGGAGCGTTTCGCTGGTGATGCCCGCACGGCCTGCTGCACTTACATTCAGGGACCGCACGTTCGACAGAATAGTCGTACTGGATCCCCAGACCGATGCACCCCCCAGAATCGCGCTGACCTCACCGTCAAAAGACACAACGCTCCGCGCAGCGAAATTGGTTCTCCGCTTGAATGCATCAGCCAGCGACGACATCGGCCTCGGTGCGGGCTACTTCGAGTATTTGATCACCACCGGGTCAGGCGAAATCTTCAGCGCGCGCACCGTGACCACCCCCCCCGTCCAGTTCAACGGCGCGAAAAATGGATCCATCGCGGCGACGCTCGACCTCGCATCACTCAAGCTCAATCAGGGAGATGTCGTTTCCATCCGTGCAATCGTTCAGGATCGCAACACGCTGAGTGGGCCGGGTCTCGCGACGTCTGACACGCGAACTTTCCGGATCGCGCGCGCCGAGGAGTACGATTCAGTTTCGGTGGATGCGGCGGCGCCGCTTCCGGTGGACAGTTCCGCGATGAGCCAGCGGATGCTCATCATCATGACGGAGAAGCTTGTGCGTGAGCAGCGCAAGCTTTCGAGGGCCGAGCTCGTGAAGCAGTCCGGCATTATCGGTGATCTCGAAGACCGGATCAGAAAACGGGTCCAGGAAATTCTCTACGAGAACGAGGAGGCGGCCGGAGGCGAGGAGGCAGCAACGGCGGACGCTGCGCCAGATCCCACCGCGCCCCTCGAAGAGGAAGAGCCAGATCGTGTGCGGGAGAACAAGAACCCCGATCTCTTCGAGGCATTCAACGAATTGTGGGCTGCCGTGAGGTCGCTTCAGATCGCAGAACCGGCGCCAGCGCTGCCACATATGCGCGCCGCTCTGAAGGCGCTGGATCGCGTAAGACTTGCGAATCGTCTCTACCTGCGCGGAACACCGCCGAAAGTGATCGTGGACATCGCGCGCGTGAGGATGACGGGCAAGACCAAAGGCACGTCCAGCTCGCGCATCCCGGGGAGTGCGGCTGACTCGGCGCGACTCGGGCTCGAGCGCAGATTCAATGACGCGATCGATCTGATCGGGAAAAAGCCCGAAGAGGCAGTCAGGGCGATCACACTCATGCAAGTGGATGCACTTTCCGTCTCGCCAGCGATTGCATCTGCGCTTGCTGAAGCGGTTGATGCGTTCAGACGAGGTCGTGACGCGACGCTGCCGTTACTGCGTGCGCGCCGTGCGATTTTCGGGGGGAGCAGCGGGACGGGCGGACTCCCTGCATGGTCCGGTGGATTGTGAGCGAGTTTGTTTTCTGCACGGGCCGCTACGAGTCGGGCGACTGGGACAGCGCTCCGACATTGCCGGCCAATCTCATCGATTCGGTCGCGCGATACACAGAAATTGCCACGGCACCCGTGGGAGTAATCGTCCCGCTTTCCTCGGAGCGAATTCTGGAGTATCCGCTGGTGTATCTCACCGGCCACTTGCCTTTTCGCTTCACCGAGAACGAGCGGCGCAACGTTCGGCGCCTGGTTGACCGTGGCGGGATGATTTTCATCGACGATCACAACCACGACATCGGCGGCGTATTTCACAAGACAGTGATGGATGAGATAACGCGAAGTTTTTCGCTGCCGATGGATCTGCCCAACAACCATCCGATCTACAGTTCGTTCTTCAAGTTCGACGATGGACCTCCAGCGACGAGTCACGAACTCAATGGATGGGGTGACAATCTCGTTCACAAGAACCTGAAGGCAGTGATCAAGGACGGCCGGATTGCCGTTCTGTACAGCAACAAGGACTACAGCTCCGAGTGGAACTACCATCCCGACAACAAGCGCTTCTCGGCAGTCGATAACACGCGATTTGGCGTCAACATCATCGTCTATGCTCTCACGCGCTGAAGTGCGGAGCGCCGTGGAGACCGTGCTCAGAGTCGTGAGCATCGGAATTCTGGCGTGGATGTTCGTGATGTCGCTTCAGCGAGGGCGTCCGGACACAATGGTGACAGGCACTTCAACCAGTCTTCTCACTGCGGCGCGGGATTGGTCGCGGGCCGGCCTGCCGCCGAATCGCATATCGGTACGACTGGATCGATCGCCGTCGCCTGGTGAGCGGGATTGGCTGGGGGCACTGAGAGGCGCAGGCAGTGAGGTGCATTGGAGCGGCGAACTGCTTTCGACGGGGGTGAGCGTACTTCCAATCGTGGCTCCGCGTGGCGGGTGGACAGTCTTCGCGGCAGCGCCGAGCGGAACAATGGTGCGCGTTTCAGATGGCATCGGTTCACTCGACAGCGCGGTTGCACGCGGTGGGGGAGCCAGCTTCAGGGTTCCCTCGGTGAGTGGTGATGTCATCGTCGCGGCGGGGACTTCAATCGCAACCGCAACCGCCGGTAATGTCCTGGTACCGGGACGGGTCCTCGTACTCGGCACTGCCGGGTGGGAATCCCGATTTGTTGTAACGGCTCTGGAGGAAGATGGTTGGCGTGTGGATGCCGACATTCTGGTCGCGCCTGGTATCGCCGTGACACAGGGAAGCCGCTCCTCCATTGATACCGCTCGCTACGCGGCGGTTGTCGCGCTCGACGGAACCGCAGCGTCGCGTGCTGGCGAGATTGGCCGTTACGCCGCGAGTGGGGGCGGAGTGGTGCTGGCGGGTGCAGCCGCTGCGGCGTCTGCGTTCGCGTCGCTGCGAGTTGGAGTTCCGGGCCGGGCCCAGTCGGTTGCCGCTATGGAATCGGAGCCAGGCTCGGTTACGCTTTCGTCTCTCGCATTTCTTCCATTCGCCGCACTCCGCGATGATGCAGTATTGCTCGAACGCCGAAGTGGCTCCGGTGTTATCGCTGTCCGGCGCCATGGGGCTGGAAGAATTCTTCAGCACGGATACATGGATACCTGGCGATGGCGTATGAGCGGCGGCCATGGATCGCCGGCGGAGCATCGGGAGTGGTGGACGGGTGCGGTGGCGAGCGTTGCGTACGCGCCGATGCCGGCTCGAGTTGCGAATTCTGTGGTAGATCCGGCGCCTGTTGCGGGACTGATCGAGGCGCTCGGCCCGCCATCGGCCAGTCCGTCATCGAAGCTGGCAAATGTCGCAGGGGCGATACCATTATGGTGGTGGTTTGCGCTCCTCTCGTTTTGTCTCCTGGCCGAATGGGCCTCGCGGCGCCTGCGAGGGTTGCGCTAAAAAAGACAAACGGGTGTGGGAGACGAGATGGACATCCTGTACGCATATCTCAGGAAATACTGGAGACTGGTTGCGCTCGCGCTCGTACTCGCCGCGACGAATCAGATTTTCTCCCTGCTAGACCCACTGATTTTCAGGCACGTCATCGACTCCTACGCGACGCGCTACAAGGACTACACGACACAGCAGTTCGTCCGCGGCGTTTCGCTGCTTCTTGCTGCCGCCGTTGGAGTTGCATTCGTGTCGCGGGTGGCGAAGAACTTCCAGGATTACTTCGTCAACGTGATTGTGCAGCGGCTCGGGGCCGAGATGTACTCGGATGGAATTCGGCATTCGCTGGAGCTCCCGTATTCGGTGTTCGAGGATCAGCGGAGCGGCGAGACGCTTGGACGGCTCCAGAAGGTGAGGAGCGACGTCGAGAAATTCATAACGATGTCCATCAACCTGCTCTTCACGACGCTGGTGGGTGTGATCTTCGTCATGGTGTACGCATTCAACGTCCATTGGGTAATTGCGCCGGCATTTCTGCTTACGGTGCCGCTCCTCGGCGCATTGAGCTCAGTGCTCAGCAAGCGGATCAAGGTGATCCAGAAGGAAATCGTCTCGGAGACGACGGCGCTTGCCGGCTCGACGACGGAATCGCTGCGCAATATCGAACTGGTGAAGAGTCTCGGGCTCGCCGATCAGGAGGTTCTCCGCCTGAATGCTACTACCGAGAAAATTCTCAAGCTCGAGTTAAAGAAGGTGAGGTATCTCCGGAGCCTGAGCTTCATTCAGGGGACCTTCGTAAATCTTCTCAGGACAGGGATTCTGTTCCTGATGCTTTACCTGATTTTCACGCAGAAGATCACGGTGGGGCAGTTCTTCTCGCTCCTCATCTACTCCTTCTTCATCTTCGGGCCGCTTCAGGAACTCGGCAACATCATCAACACGTATCGCGAGACGGAGGTGTCGCTCGAGAACTTCCGCGACATACTCGCGATTCCAAAGGACCCGAAGCCGGCAAATCCTGTTTCGGTGGACGATCTCCAGACATTGGAGTTCAGGGATGTCAGCTTTACGCACCAGACTGCGAATACCCCGGCGTTGAATGGAATTTCGTTCAGCGTGAAGCGTGGGGATACGATTGCATTCGTGGGACCGTCCGGCGCGGGCAAGACGACACTGGTCAAACTGCTGGTTGGGCTCTACCCGCCAAAGCAGGGTCAGATACTGTACAACGGATATCCAAGTGACGAGATAGATCTCGACCGGATGCGCGAGCGGATTGGATTCGTCACTCAGGATTCGCAGCTCTTCTCCGGGACGATAAGGGAGAACCTTCGCTTCGTCAGTCCGAATGCCACGGATGTGGAATGCCTCGATGTGCTGCACAAGGCGGCGGCGCATTCGCTGCTGTCGCGCGCGTCCAGTGGACTCGACACCGTGATTGGCGAGGGCGGAGTGAAAGTGTCTGGAGGAGAGAAGCAGCGGCTGTCGATTGCGCGCGCACTGCTTCGCCGGCCACATCTGCTCGTGTTCGACGAGGCTACCTCGTCGCTTGATTCGCTCACCGAAGAGGAAATCAGCCGAACCATGCGCGATGTGGCGAGCGACCGTCACGTGATGACGATTCTCATCGCTCACAGGTTGTCTACCATCATGCATGCCGATCGCATTTACGTGCTTGAGCGCGGGAAGATCGTGGAATCCGGCGGTCACGACGACCTGCTGGCACAAATGGGTCTCTATTACGCGATGTGGCGGCAGCAGGTGGGCGAGCGGCGAATTCTGCCGCCCCAGGCTGCATCACTACCCGGACCGAGAGCTGCTGTCGCCACCAGTTGATCCGGGTTTGGGGAGAGTGTGCAAGTCCCGGCCTGGCCGACGTCCAACGAGTGTAACCTCAACCGAGCTAGAGATGATAAAAATTTCGATCGCGAGTGCGGCTGTGCTCGCTTTATTGGCGTGCGATGGCGGGAGCGACAAGTTCCAGTCGCAGGAAGGCCTGACGGGATCGGCGAGGGAAGCAGTTTCCGCTCCCATGCCGGCTCAGATGGAGGGAAAGGTGGCCGGCGTGATGGACGCGGCGCGAAGCGCGGAGGCTCCTGACGTCGCAGCCATTCCAAACTCCGCAACCGCGGCACAAGCAGCCTCGGAAATTGCGCCGAGCATGCTGATTCGAACCGGTGGTGCATCCATCGAAGTTGAGCAGCTCGATCCAGCCATCCTGAAGGTTCGCCAGCTTGCAACGCAACTCGGCGGCTACGTTGCGAACTCCTCCATCATGGGTGGTAGAGATCAGATGCGGAGTGCGACGCTCGAGCTGAAGATCCCCGCTGCCCGTTACGACCAGGCGATTAGCGGCCTGGGAGGCATCGGCAAGGTCGAGTCGGTCAACACGAATGTCGAAGATGTGGGCGAGCAGTACGTTGATATCACCGCGCGAGTCACCAACGCGAAGCGTCTCGAAGAACGCCTTGTCAGTCTGCTGGCCACGCGCACCGGCAAGCTCGAGGATGTGCTTGCTGTGGAGCGGGAACTCGCCCGCGTGCGCGAGGAAATCGAGCGCTACGAAGGCCGCTTGCGATATCTCCGTACGAGATCGTCGGTGAGCACCCTCTCGGTCACAGTACACGAGCCCGCGCCGCTACTCGGACAAAATCCCGGTGAAAACCCAATTTTGTCGGCCGTTAAACAGGCGTGGCGGAATTTTGTGGGCTTTGTTGCCTGGCTGATCGCATCGCTGGGAGTACTGATCCCTGCTGGCGCTGTCCTCGCACTGGCGTGGTACCTCTACAGGCGATTCCGGCAAACCGGCAAAAAATCGGTTTAAACGCCTGCGGCCCGGCCGGCATCGCAGTATTACCAATTGAATGAATATCCAACCGGCGACTCCCCGGCCCGAGCCATTGCGGCTTGCTGTTGATCCCGCGTCAGCGTCCGATGCAGTTGCAAGGGCGCAGGCGGGGGATACCGGAGCGTTCGAGGAGATCTACCGGCAGCACTCTCCACGAGTCTACGCACTGTGCCTTCGGCTTTCCGGTGGATCGGCGTCCGACGCAACGGAGCTGATGCAGGATGTCTTCATCCGGGCCTGGCGAGGACTCGGCAGCTTCAGAGGGGATAGTGCGTTTTCGTCGTGGCTGCACAGGCTGGTGGTAAACGCGATGCTCGAACGTGAGCGTAGTTCAAGCCGGCGCGACGCGAGGGTGTCGATAGTCGAAGACACAGGACTGGATGTAGCGGGATTGGATGCGAGACCCGATCTGCGAATGGATCTGGAGCAGGCGATAGCAATGCTGCCAGATGGAGCACGGACCGCATTCGTCCTGCATGAAATCGAGGGTTACAAGCATGGCGAAATTGCAGAACAGCTCGGCGTGGCAGAAGGCACCGTCAAGGCGCAGTTACATCGTGCGCGCAAGCTTCTCATTCAGGCGTTGAACCGATGACAGAAGATCAACTGAACGAAGACGTTGTGCGCGAGCTTCAGGCGAAAGTAGCAGCCTTGCCGAGGGAGATTGCTCCTCCTGAGGAGGCGTGGGGGCGAATCAGGTCGGAGATAGAGAAGGGTCTGGTTCGCAGAACCGAAACGCGCGGTGCGCGAGCGCTGTTCATGCAGCCCGTTTTCCTCGCGGCAGCAGCGTTGCTCCTTGTTGCAGGATCATCAATCGTCACGTACATCGCCACTGGCCGAACCGCGGTGCCCAATCCGATTCGCGCCGAGACTGTGCGATCCGGTTCGGGGCCCGCCACGCTGGCAGAGTTCGCTTCAATAGAGAACGACTACATCGGAACGGCCAATCGCCTGGCTGCAGCCATAGAAAAGGGTGAAACGCAGTTGTCGCCCGAAACCATCGCGAAGCTGAACGAAAGTCTTCGTGTTATTGACGCGGCAATTCTCGAAGCGCGACGCGCTCTTGCGGAAGATCCGGCGAATAAAACGCTGATCGAGATGCTCTCGACTTCGTACAGCCAGAAAGTCGATCTGCTCAAACGCACCACCGAGATGTGGCAGAGCTGATGAAGACAATGATCAGAATGCTCGTTGCCGCGTTCATGGTGATTGGATCGGCCGCGGATGCGCAGACGAAAGTCAGCCGCGGACTCCCACTGAACGCAACGGGAGCGGTGCGAATCTTCAATCTCGTGGGAAGCGTCAAAGTCACCGGCTGGAACCGCGATTCAATTGCAGTCCGCGGCGCCCTCGGCAAAGGCAACTCGTTTCATATGGGAGGCGGGCTCGGCGGAGTGAAGATGTTCGTCGAAGGCACCGATGACAGAAATCCTGCGCCAGCCAATCTTGAAGTCATGGTGCCCACCCGCGCCAAAGTGTGGGTGAAGACCGCCAACGCGATAATAGAGGTCAGCGGAGTGGCGGGAAGCCTCGACCTTTATGTGGTAAGCGGGGGAATAACCGTTCGAGGTGATCCCGCCGACGTGACAGCTGAAGCAATCGATGGAACGATCAGCATTCTCGGCTCGCCGAGCTGGGCGCGGGCGAAGAATGCCAGCGGCGATGTGCGGTTTCAGGGATCGACGGCGGATCTGACACTGTCTACTGTGAGCGGAGACATCACGGTCGCTGGAAAGCAATTTGAGAAAGCAAAGTTCGAGACGGTAACTGGCCGCATCGGGTTCGCGGGGGGACTCGCCCCGGGGGGCCTGATGAGCTTTGACAGTCACAGCGGCGCAATCGAGATCGGTATTGCGGGAAAGAGTTCAGCGGACTTCGATGTTGTTTCGCTGGCGGGAAGCATTGTGAACAGGCTGACATCAACGAAGCCTTCGGCCGGACGTTATGGGCGGGGATCCGAGTTGAATACGTCGAGCGGCACCGGGGGAACGAGAGTGGTTGTGAAATCGTTCAAGGGGGATGTTGTTTTGCGGGTGGCGGCTGAGGAAAACTGACTGCCCCATCTTGTCACCGGTGGTTCGAGTTTGCGCAGTTCAACGGAACCGCCCCAACCGGCATCTCATGAGTGAACAGAAACTCACACTCATCCAGGAGCTCCAGATGCTTCGCTCTCCCCTGAAACGTGCCGCAATCGTCGCCGGCCTTTCCCTAACCGCCATCGGTACCGCCCTCGCCGGCCCTCCCTGGATCGCCATCGAGTATCCTGCCAATCCTCACGATCCGAATACCCGCGGTGCCTTCGTAACGGTTCGCACATACCATCACGGCGACCTCCTTCCCTTCGACATAAGCGGGACTGCAGAAGGTCTGGTGAACGGAAAGCGGGAGTCGGTGCGTCTGGATATTCGGCGTCTTCCACAGCCGGGTGTCTACGCAGTTCGCTGGCAGAAGCCTGCTCAGGGTGCATGGGCTTTGGTCATCTCGACATCCCGCGACGGACAGCATATGGCGTCAGCGCTGATTGACGTTGATTCGCGGGGAAGGGTGGCAATGGTTTCGGTTCCGTCAGATCCAATCGAGGGTGGAAGGTGGCTGGTTCCGCGTCGTGTGGCCGGCGCCGAAGTGAATGCATTGCTGCGAGCCCACACGATGTAGTGTGGTTCTGGATTACGTCATACATTTCCGCTCGTGAAAAAAGCATTCCTCTTTCTTGCGATGTGTATTCTGCCGGGAATGTTCGCCGTTCCTGGCTCCATCATCGGTGGAGGCCTGGGACGAACAGGCCTCTACGTGGGCGCTGTTCTGGGCGGGTTGATAGGCGTGACCGCGGCCACCCGGATTTCACTTTCGCAGGGATGGATCTCTCGTGCGAAAGCACCAAGCGTCCAGGTGGCAAGTATCGCGGGCTTTCTGATCGCTGCCGTGATTGCGGGCAACAACCTGTGGACGCCGATCATTCCAATTGCCAGCACGTGCATCATCGGAATCGCCGCGCTGCTGGCCGCGCGCGGCGATTCCGTTCCTACGGGTTGAGCCAGTAGGAAACCTTTACCAGGAACGTGTTGGCGGGATGCGTATCGAACACGTCTCGCAGGTTGCGGCCAAAACTGAAATCATTCGGCTGCCCGCTCAACTCGCGGCCCTGCGCCCACACAAGGAAAAGCGTGGAACCAGGTCGGTACTCCCACCGCATGACAGTGTTGGAGCGGAACTGCATGAAGTTGAATCCGCCGGGATCGCCTCTTCCGGTAAACGGCTTGAATCGGGCGTCGTAGTCGGCTGCGCGCGGATCGTTCAACTCTCTCCAATCTGAGTAGTCACCGTTCGTGACAAATGGCGATCCGTAAAACTGGAATGACAGGTTGGGAGTGGCCGTGTAGTTGAGACGTGTGTTCAGACTCAGTGTTTTCTGATCGAGCCGCGCAAACGTGTAGTGAGTCGTATCCACGCCGCTCACCCCGAAATTGGCCCGCCACTGCGAGTCGTTGACGTCATTGCTGTAGTTCATGCTCAACGAAGCGCTGACCTGGCTGCCGAGCCGGAACTGACCGCCGGGGTTGATCCACCATCCCGTGGTTCGTCCGACATCGTTCCGATACGCACCTGCGAAGACATTCGCCGTGTACGGTTTTCTGTTGTCCGTTTCGACACCTGTCCAGAAGTTCCCGCCGGATGAGTTGCGAAGCGCGGGCCCTCCGCGTGCGACGCGATCGTTGTAGGTCGTCATGAAGCCATCTGCATTAACACCGAAGTGGCCCCACATGAAGTTCCTGAACTGGACGTGCCAGTTCGTGTTTACTCCGACTGTCAGAGGGAGTCCTTCGGTCGTCCATCGCTGGATGGTGTTGAAGTTGAAGAAGCCTCGTTGAAACAACTTGTTCGGCTGGTTGTACTGTAGCGAGAACCAGTTCCTGAACATCTGCTCGTCGGCTCGGGCCTGGAATCCCAGGTCGTTCGTCTCGAATCCCCGCGAGAATCTCTGGAACACGCTCTGAAAGCGCGTTTTCCCGCCGCCAAACTTGCTTACCGACAGCCGCTCCGCATTTCCTGTGAGCGCAGTGAGCAATGGATCAACGTTCACACCATCATCGGGCCGTTGGTACCGATGCACTCCATCGCGCTGAGTGTTGAGAATTGACTGCGCGCTCCCGTTCACCTGGCTTGCCGCGATATATGCCCTCAATTCGTAATTCTTCTTGAAGAACCTGTGCCGTATATCGAGCCCGCCGGTGTACGCAGAACTCCGCAGCAGATTCTCGCTGTTGTCATCGAGCGCGCGATTGACGCCGGTGAGCATCACTCCGATTCCCGTCTGACCGTCGCGCATATCCTGCTGCGCACGGGCCACTGCATAGTTTGTCTGTGGCTCTATCACACGCCCTTCGGTGCCAAGCTCGCGCTGCGTTACCGCATCAAGCACTCCAACTGACAGTCCCTTACCGAGCCGGCCGGTCAGCTTGCCAGCGCCGAGTATGGTGGTGTTGGTGGCACTACTTGCATCGCCGAAGATGCCGCCGAGTTGCGGAGATCGGCCGATGCGGCGCGAATAGAAGAGACCCGTGCAGCCAGTGTCTATGTCGTTACAGGCAGTGTTGAACGTAAAGATCCCCGATCCTTCCAGAAAGAAAGGCCGTCGCTCCTCGAAGAACTGCTCGAAGGCCGAAAGATTCAGCACCGACGGATCCGCCTCCACCTGACCGAAGTCCGGATTGATGGTCGCGTTGAGCGTGAGGTTGGATGAGAGACCGTACTTGAGGTCGGCACCTCCCGAAATAGACTGAGGATGGCTGAACGAACTTCCCGAGGGACGAGTTTCGTTTTTCGTTACTACATAGGGTGCGATTTCGAGACGGCTCGGCGAGCCAATTCCATCTATGCCGCTGACGTCTCCTCCCTGCGATACATAGCCCTGTCGCTCACGGTGAATGAGGGGCCAGCTGAGTCGCGCTCCCGTTCGCGCGACATCGCGAACGATGAGCAGTCCGAAAGTGTGGTCGGAGGTGTCGGCAAACCGAAGCTGACTGAATGGAATGCGAAACTCTGCTGTCCAGCCGAGTGAGTCGATTGAAGTGGCGACATCCCATACCGCGTCCCAGGAGGGGTCTTCGTTGGTGTCGTTCGAAACGTAGAAGTCGCGTTTCACTCCGGCGGGATTGACTATGAACTGATACGCAGTGCGGCGGTCGTGATAAGAGTCAATCACGAGCTTCAGCTGTTCGGATTGAGTGCGCACGTCCCGGCGGGAGAGAAGCGAGATGATGCTGTCGGGAGCCGGGTCGTACATGCGGCCCATGATGTACAGGTATTTGTCATCGTGAACCACCCGCACATCCGTTCTGAACCGCGACTCGGAGCCCTGGTTCGGCTCATACTCGAGAAACTTGTCGATGGATTGTGCAGTTACCCACGCAGCGTCGTCGAGTTTTCCGTCGAGGACCGGGGGAGTTACCGCTTTGGTTGAACTCGCAGTGGTGGCGGTTGCGCTGGACGACGGTGTTCCCGGGCCCATGTCGATCGTTTCCTGAACAGATGAAGTGCTCGCAACGGTATTGCCGGGTTGTGCAGCAGCAGCGGCGGGCAGAATCAGAAGAATCGCAAGCGCGGAGGATAGTGGCTTCATGGAGAGTCCGATGTGTGCTGTGACAGCAGGTTCGAGCGTCCTAATGGCATGTACGCCTTGAGACAGCACGAAGTGTCAAACGGTTTGGAAATCAATTCGGTGTTGGACGGACACCGGATGGGCATCATTATGTAATCCGTCATGGCGGGGAAGAGCATGAAGCACGGCTTTACTGCAAACTGACACATGTAATGAAGTTCCCACGATCACTCGTACTGTTCGTCGCGATTCAAGCGGGCTCGGCGGGCGCGCAGATTGCGCCCGGCGAACAGCCGTCAGTTGCAGCGGACGCTGTCACGCTTTCCGGCGAAATTGTTTCTGAAGGCATGGGCACGCCCATAGCGTTCGGTACTGTAAGGTTGCTGCCGCTTGGGCGCGAGCGGTTTACGGACAGGTCGGGGACGTTTGCCTATTACTCGGTACTCCCGGGCGAGTACAGAGTTCAGGTGCGAATGGTTGGCTACCTGCCCTTCGACACTGCGTTCCAGGTGAGGCCGCGGGTGCCCGCAGTTCTGGTGATCGCAATGCGGCGCATTCCGACGTCGCTCGATGAGGTGCAGATAACCGCGCCTCCCAGGCGGTGCATTTTTCCGGACGAGATGGGATACGTGGATGATCCGGAGCTGGGAACGGTTCTCGAGGAGGCGCGCAAGAACGCACAGCGTGAACAGCTCCTCAGGCGAACGTATCCGTTCGAGTACAGACTGGCGCAGTCTCACGACACGTACGATCCCGCGACCAGAAAAAGCACGATGCTTTATGACACTGTCACGTATCGGAGTGATGACAGCTGGCGGTATCGAAAGGGGCGCGTTGTCAGTGACGAGCGCAACAGAATTTTCGGTGATGTGCGCCTGATGCGCCTGCCCACGCTGGCCGACCTCGCCGACCGAACGTTTCTCTCCGCACATTGCTTCAAGTACGCAGGAGTTGTGGATGAGGAGGGAAAGCCCGCGCACCGAATCGACTTTCTTTCGGACTCCGCTCTGGTGGCTCCGGACGTAGAGGGCTCGATCTTTCTGGACAGCGCCACGTATTTCATTCGGCGGGCGCAGTTTCGTCTGACTCGAGGTGGTTCGGTAAAGCCGCCGATCCTTGGAATGGAAGTGACCACTACCTATAAGGAGATCCTGCCGAACGTCACGCTGTTCGATGAGATCAGTTCCGTGCAGCCGATGGCCGCATCGGGGCAGGGTGGCCGCCGCACCGAGTTCCGGGAGAGGCAGCAGCTTCTCAGCTACAGGTTTCTGTACAGCGGTCCCCCGGGTACGCCGGTGTGGAAGTGGATTTTTGCGGGTCGCGATCAGGGTGAGTCAGTTGCAGCACCGGCAGTTCCTGCCTATGCACAACCCTTTGGTCCGCCTCCTCCGAACATTTGATGTAAGCAAGTAGCCACTTGCACGCAGGGCATCGTCGCGATAGGTTCAGCCGCGATGGATACCAGAACCGCAATCCTCAATGCAGCCGTGCAGGTGTTCTCGATGCACGGCTTTCGTGGCTCGACCACCCGGCGCATCGCTGATGTCGCCAAGGTCAACGAAGTCACCATTTTCCGCTATTTCGGGTCGAAGGACGCACTGCTTCAGGAAGCCATCAACTCCTGCGAGGCGGGACCTTTCTCGAAATCGCTGCCTGCCGACCCGGTGAACCCCGAGAAAGAACTCGGCGACTGGTCGGCTGAGATGGTCGCGCATCTGCATTCGCGCAAATCGATGATCCGGAAATGCATGGGCGAGATTGAAGAAAGGCCCGAGCTGAGCGTGCGCGCTGCACAAACTCCGACGAGAGCCACGACAGAGTTGTGCGCGTATTTCCGAAGACTCCAGGATCTTGGCTTCACCTCGACAGAGTTCGAGCCGACGGTCGCATCATCGATGCTCATAGCTGCGCTCTTTCACGACGCAATGGGGCGCGAAATGATGCCGGACCTCTTCCCAAAGCCCGCGAACAAGGCGCCGGCGAGGTACGCGCAATTCATTCTTCGCGCCATCGGGGTGGAATCAAATTCAAAAGCGCGAAAAGCCCGCAAGTAGAAACCCGGAACTGTATCTGTACGTCAACGCATACCAAATGAATACCTTCCAATCGATCACTATCCATCTCGTTATTGCCGCCGCCCTGCCACTCGCTTCGGCAACCCTGAACGCGCAGTCCAACCCGGCATCGAGTCCTGCGGCTGGACAGCATGTCCCGGGGGCGCTGCCGATATCACTGGATGAAGCCGTTAAAATGGCCGAATCCCAGAGCGAAGCGGTCCACATCGCCGGCGCCGGCGTTCAACGAGCTGACGGCCAGCGACTTCAGGCGAGAAGCCAGTATTTTCCGCAGATTTTCGGCACAGCGGGCTACACTCGCACGCTGAAATCCCAGTTCTCTGGCCTCTCCAGTTCGGCCGCAAAGGATACAACCAAGCCGGCACCGCCGGCTCCCCCGTGCGACAACTATCTGCTGGGGAGCGATGCAAGCGTCGCCGACCGCCTCGCCGGTCTGGAAACGGCATCCCGCTGCGCCTCAGGCAACAGCGGCTTTTCAGGATTCGCCAATCTCCCTTTTGGCCAGGCCAATCAATATCAGTTCGGGCTCTCGGTGTCGCAGACGCTATTCAGTGGCGGCAGGGTTTCGGCGCAGAACGAGGTTGCCTCGGCTGGCCGGAGATCAGCTACTATAGAGTTCACGGCTCAGCGCGCACAGAACATTCTCGACGTGACGCAGGCCTACTACGATGCTGCGCTCGCCGATCGGCTGGTGGCGATTACCACCGCCTCGTTTACGCAGACCGAGAGTGTTCTACGCCAGGTCGAACTCAACAAGAACGTCGGCAATGTGTCGGAGTTCGAATTGCTGCGCGCGCAGGTAACACGGGACAACCAGCGGCCGCAGCTGATTCAGCGGCAGAGCGATCGTGAAGTTGCCTACCTTCGGCTCAAGCAGCTCCTCAATGTGCCGCTCGAACAGAATGTCTCACTCACTACATCAATAGAGGATGTGAGCGGCTTGCCAGCAGGCATTCAACTCGCCGGATTGAAGGTGACGTCATACGACTCGCCGGATACGGCTTCCGCCAATCGCGCGGCGGTGCGCCAGGCGAGCGAGGCGATGCACGTTCAGGAGCAGTTGCTGAAAGTGGCGCGCGCCCAGCGCATTCCATCGCTGTCGCTCAACACTCAGTACGGTGCAGTTGCATATCCGCGCAACGGATTGCCTGGCTCCAGCGATTTCCTCACCAACTGGACTGTCGGTATTTCAGCGCAGGTGCCACTCTTCACCGGTGGTCGGATCAGGGGCGACGAAATGGTAGCCCAAGCGAACCTCGCCGAATCGCGAGCGAGACTTCAACAGGTTCGCGAGTACGCCGCACTCGACGCGAGAGTTGCCCTCAACTCCCTGATTCAGGCCAGAGCCGCGTGGGAAGCGAGTCGCGGAACCGCCGAGCAGGCCTCGCGCGCCTACCAGATTGCCGAAGTGAGGTATCGCGAAGGCATCTCGACGCAACTGGAACTGAACGACTCGCGCATACTGCTCGAGCAATCCACTGCAAATCGGGCCCTGGCAGCGCGCAATCTTCAGATGGCCCGCATCAAGCTCGCCCTGCTTCCGAATCTTCCGCTACAGTCCGGGTCCGCAGCGCAGGGAAGTGCCGCACAAACGCAGACTCAGCAGCAGGCAGTTCCACAGACACAGGCCACCCAGCAACAGTCACAACAGGCCACACTCACGTCGCAGCAGATCCCACCAATCCTTTAATCAAATGAAAGTCATTAACAGGCTGACATCGCCGTCAATCGGGCAACTGGCACCGCTCTTCGCGCTCACGCTTGTGTTCACGGCGAGCTGCAAGGGAGGTTCGGCTGCGGAAGCAGATTCGTCTGCCGTAAAAGCAGCAACAATCGGCGCTGAGAACATTGCTGTCGTGGTCAACGGAATTCTCCAGAGCGGTCCGACCGTTTCAGGCGCGATTTCTCCCGAGCGGGAGGCGATGGTACGCGCGCAGGTCGGGGGCAGCGTTCTCCAGGCGTACGCCGACCAGGGACAGGCGGTCCGCACCGGTCAAACGCTCGCGCGAATAGAGGGCGGCGGACTTCAGGATTCCTATCTTTCTGCTCGGGCAGGAGTGACGGCAGCGAACAACAACGCAGACATCGCGCGTCGTGATCTCGAGCGCTCTGAAAAACTGCTTGCCGCTGGCGCAATCGCCGAACGGGACATAGAGCAGGCGCGTCGCGGGACGATCGCGGCAAACGCAGCGCTGGCGGACGCGCGTGCGCGTCTTGCAATTGCACAGAAGCAGGTTGGCAACACAGTCATCACCGCCCCGATCTCGGGCATTGTCAGCGAGCGCCCGATCTCGGCGGGAGACGTCGTTCAGCCGGGAGCACACCTCTTCACAGTGGTGGATCCCTCCAGCATGCGTCTGGAGGGTTCGGTTCCGGCAGAGCAGCTCGCTCAGGTAAGAGTTGGAGCGCCCGTGACTTTCACAGTGAATGGGTATCCGGGGCGAACTTTCTCCGGCAGGGTAACGCGCGTCAATCCAACGGCAGATCCCGCAACGAGGCAGGTTCGGGTCGTCATCTCCATTCCCAATGCTGAGGGCCGCCTTGTCGGTGGGCTCTTTGCGACAGGACGTCTCGCGAGCGAAAGCCACAACGGTCTGCTGGTGCCTGCAAGCGCTGTTGATTCGCGCAGCAACATTCCGGCTGTCTTCCGCATCAAGGGCGGCAAGGTCGAGCGTGTTCCGGTTCAGCTCGGACTCCGTGACGATGCTGCGGAGCGTGTCGAGATCGCATCCGGTGTTCAGGCGGGGGATACGCTGCTGCTTGGTGCTGCGCAGGGAATCACGCCCGGCACCATCGTGAAGGTCTCCAGCCCATCTGATAAAGCGGCTCCCGCCGCTGCGAAGGAGTAGCGGCTATGGTGATTTCAGATTTTGCCATCAAGCGCCCGTTGATCACGGTGGTGACAATGCTGGCGCTGGTGGTGTTCGGTCTCTTCGCGCTGTTCAAGCTGCAGACCGATGAATTTCCTGACGTTCAACAGCCCATCGTGCTGACCGGCGTGCCCTATCCTGGCGCATCGCCGGAGGGGGTCGAGCGTGAGGTTCTCAAGCCCATAGAAGATGCGATCAAGGGCATCTCGGGTGTTGATCAGGTATTCGGCACCGCGTCAGACGGGTACGCGCAGATCACTGTTGTCTTCCTTTTCGAGAAAGACATCTCGCAGGCCACGCAGGATATTCGTGATGCAATCTCTGCAATTCGCGCAGACCTGCCGGCGGAGATGAAGGAACCGATACTTCAGCGGCTCGATCCAGCGGATCGCCCGGTGGTGTCGCTGACATTGTCGTCTGACACGTACTCGCCGGCTCAGCTCACGCGAATGGCAGATCCCACCATTACGAGCGAACTGCGGGGAATTGCGGGTGTTTCGCAGGTGCGAATTGTTGGTGAAGTAAAGCGTGAGATGACGATTCAGCTGAAGCCGCAGGCGCTGCAAGCCGCAGGCATCAGCATCGCCCAGGTCGTTGGGGCACTTCAGGCCCAGAACCTGGCAGCTCCGGTTGGCCGCGTGAACGGGAGTCTCGATGAGCGGACGATTCGCCTTCAGGGCCGGCTTCAGGGTCCTGAAGATTTCATGCAGCTTGTAGTTGCTGAGAGAAACGGCCAGATCGTACGCCTTGGTCAGGTCGCCGAGGCTCTCGATGGCACGCAGGAGCAAAGGTCGCTTGCGATGTTCTGGCAGCGTGGCGAATCAGCAGCCGCAGTCGAGGCAAAGGAAGCGATCGGAATCGATATAACAAAGGCAAAGGGCTACAGCACGACTGCCGTAAGCAAGAAGATTCAGGAAACGATCGAGCGCATGCAGCAAACGCTTCCACCGGGTGTCACGGTGAACGTCGTGCGCGATTCGGGAGTCAGAGTTGCGAACTCAGTGAGGAACGTCGAAGAGGCGCTGCTGGAAGGCGCTCTCCTGACGGTGCTCGTGGTTTTCATCTTCCTCAACTCATGGCGTTCGACCGTCATCACCGGACTGGCTCTGCCTGTGTCGGTGCTCGCTTCGTTTGTCGCCGTGTGGATGTTC
>JBKJNN010000042.1:0-3596 GCA_046593625.1 Gemmatimonadaceae bacterium
CAATTTCAAGCGCCGACAAAGCAGGCGCAGGGTTGAACGCGACGCAAAGAAATGGCAGAGAGAAAATCACGACGAGCACTGCCTGCAACTGGAAAAACGCCAGAAACCTTAACGGCCCGGGCCACCGCGCACGCAACGTTTTGTAGCGCGCGTCCTCCGATGGATGATGCCGCAGAACTCGAGCGAGTATATAGGTGCCAAGGCGCAGGCTCCACACGATGCCGATGGCAGTGACCGCCCATTTGCGAAGTGGCTCACCGGGGCCGAACCAGGCGTACATCGGCGCGAGGATCGCCACACCGTACGAGAAGGCGACGTCCAGTAGACCGTAGTTGTGAATGCGCACGCTGATCGCCCACGTCACAAGGAAATACAATGCGGCGAAGATTAAAGCAGCCCCGATGAACACAGTCATGGGCGTTTCCGGGCGATCATCCGCGCGCTACCAGTCCCTGTGCAGCAGCCGATTATTGGGCCGGGTATACACGGCCTGAACCACACTGATGTTGCGGCTCGCAAATCCGGCCTCGCAGTACTCGAGGTAGTAATTCCACTTCCTCACGAACCTGTCGTCAAAGCCGAGCGCACGCACATCAGCAAGACGCGAGTTGAACCTCTCCCACCAGACGTGGAGGGTCCTCGCGTAGCTGGCGCCGAAATCTTCGAGATCGTGGAGGAAAAGATCACCCGTCCGGCTCAGCGCCTCGTTCACGCGGCCGACGCTGAGCAGGAGTGATCCCGGAAAGATGTGCTTCTGTATCCAGTCCACCCCGCGTTTGAGTTCGGCGTGGCGTGAATCAGGAACGGTGATGAACTGGAGCGCTACGAGACCACCCGGCTTGAGAAGTTCGTGAATCTTCGCGAAATACGTTTCCAGATACCGGTCGCCGACTGCCTCCATCATCTCGATGGAAACGATCTTGTCGTACTGGCCGGTGAGCGTGCGATAGTCTGCGAGCCTGACTTCCGCCCGATCCGCAATGCCTTCGTTCGCGAACCTGTCGCGTGCATAGGTCAGCTGTTCCTCGGAAATGGTGATCGTAGTTACGCGGCATCCATACGTGTGCACTGCGTGAGACGCGAATCCTCCCCATCCACTTCCGATCTCCAGCACGTGATCGCCGGCGTCGAGCTTCAACTTGCGACAGAGCGAATCGTACTTTGCAATCTGCGCCGACTCGAGCGACTGGCCGGGCGATGTGTAGCAGGCGCTCGAGTACGTCATCGTTGCATCGAGCCAGAGGCGATAGAAGCTATTTCCAAGGTCGTAGTGCTCGGCAATGTTGCGCCGGCTGGTTGCCATGCTGTTGGGGCGGAGCAAATGCAGAGCGCGGTTGTGCCACTTGAGCAGGTTGAGCGCGAAGTGCCTGACCTTCGAACCTGACATCGCTGGCGATTGCTCCACGTTGAGCACTGCCCACGCAATCACTCTCTCGATACTGTCCGTATCCCAGTCGCCATCCACGTAACTCTCGCCGAAACCAACATCTCCAAAGAGAACGCACTTCCTGAAAAACGCCGCGTCGCGCACGCGAATCAGCGCAGGCACACGGGAACTCGGCGAACCAATCATCAAGTTTTCACCGCTCGGCAGCTCCAGACGAAGCCGCCCGGCAGTCATCCCGCTGAGCGCGTCAACGACGAGTCGCTCGTACAGGCCTCGCCGAACGGGTGATTCTACTGCAATCGCACCAAAGACGGATCGCGATGTGTTTTCTGTCATTTGACCTTTCCGGCAAGTGAAACGTGAGGTTTCAGGACATCGATCTGCAGCCCGGCGTTGTCCGCCTTGCGATGCCAGGGCACACGCTTCAGCCAGAGGGCGACTGCGTGTGCGTGAATCAGCGAGATCACCTTCACAGTGACCATCGGATACTTGAGCGTGAGCCAGGCGAGAGTGCGTGATGAAAGCGGAGCTGCCTTGCCAGTGAGCGAAGTCACAAGCATGCGATCACTGCCGTCACGATCGTCTACATGAATGTCGAGACGGTCTCCAGGCGCGCGAAGCCGAAATTCGAAGGTGAGATCCAGCCCCATGAACGGTGACACATAGAAGTTCTTCGGCGTGACGCGCCGGAATACATCGGCACCTTCCTTGTCCGATACCAGGTAGGGCTTCATTTCACCGAAAGTGTTTCCAACTTCCGCAATCGCGCAGAACGGCTCACCTTGAGCATCGTAGCAGTAGTAGAACGACACGGGATTGAACACGTAGCCTAGCATTCGTGGCAGCGTGATCAACACGATGCGGCCACCGCCTGGAAAATCGACGCCCTGACTCGCAAGCCAGGCCGTGACGTTTGCCTTGACGCCTGCGGTTTCCAGTCCAGGCAGCGTCAAATGGTCACTGTCGCGAAACGAATACAGGTTGGCCGAGTTGTGGCTGAAGAACGGAATCAGCGCAGCGACTTGATCTATCTCGTCGAGGTCGAGCGCAAGCATGAAAATGCCGTAGCGAAAGCGATGAACCTTCGGCGCAAGCCGATGGTGCATCACCCGGCACTCGTAGAGTCGCGAGTTCACGACCAGAGCCTCTCGCCGGTGACAGCGCGCGCGCAATCGAGAGCACTCGTGAATCCGTCCTCATGAAACCCATACTTGAACCAGGCGCCCGCGAAGAACGTCATCTGCTCCACACTATTGTTGAGCGCAGGCAATTCCGCTTGAGCGCTGACAGCCGCGCGGTCGAACAGCGGATGTGTGTAAGAGATGCGTCGAATCACACGCTCTGGATCAATCCTGTCGTCACAGTTGAGAGAGACGAAATAGTTCTCGCGATCAGACACGCTTTGAAGTGCATTCATCCAGTAGTGAATTGTCGCGTTGTCACTCCCGTCAGGTGCCGCATCAACGCGGTAGTTCCAGCTCGCCCAGCACCTGCGCGTACGCGGCATGAACGATGGATCCGTGTGCAGAATTGCCGAGTTGTGCTGATACTTGAATGCGCCGAGGATGCGGCGTTCCAATGCGGTGGCATCGGACAACAGCGCGAGTGACTGATCGGCGTGGCAGGCAAGGATGACTTTGTCGAACGAGCGCACTGAGCCGTCTGCGGTGGTGACAGTCGCCTTGCTGTTGGAGCGTTCGACCCTGGTAATGGCGTTGTTCAATTCAATACTGTCGCGAAACGGTGCCGTGATCTTCTCAACGTACGATTGCGCCCCGTTCACTACGGTCCACCACTGATGTTGCGTGCGCAGACCGAGGAAACCGTGATTGTGCCAGAACCTGAGGAGCGTCATCGCCGGAAACTCGAGCATCTTATCAGGCGGGGTGCTCCATACAGAGCTGCTCATCGGCACCAGATACCGGTGCAGCATGTCATCGCCGTATCCGCGTTCGCGCACGTATTCACCGAGCGAATGTCCCGCCCAGCGCGATTCATCGAGAGCCGCAACCGCCTCGGTGTTGAACCGGTTGATCGAAGCGAGCGTGCGCCAATGCCGAATGCTCAGCAGGTTGCGCCGCTGCCCGAACAACTGTCCCATGCTGCTTCCGTTGTACTCCAGCCCACTCGGCGCATGCTGCACGCTGAACGACATCTCGGTGGGCTTGGTCGCTACGTCCAGTTCGCGAAAGAGACGCGTAAGGTTGGG
>JBKJNN010000044.1:0-7079 GCA_046593625.1 Gemmatimonadaceae bacterium
TAAAGAGACGGGGCAAGCAGTACGCGGTCATGATCTCACCGAGTTGTTCGGCGGCCTTAGCGAATCAACGCGCACCGAGTTGAAAACAGGAAGGCCCGATATTGAGCAGGTTCTCGAACGAAATCGTTCTCATTTTACAAGCGCAAGATACCATCACGAAGTGGCAGCGTTTTCGTTCAGACAACAGGAGCTTTTTCAACTCGCCGAAAGTTTAAGCAACTGGATTCACAATCGTTACGAGTTAGGCCGCAACTGCGCGGCGCCCGGTGCCTAACACGACCATATGAAATTGAAAGTCATGCTGGCTGCTTATTGATTAGCGGTTGAGCGGCGATGAGCACAGCTTCACGAAGACTCATCTCGGAGGCTGACATGACTATCGTTGGACTGGATCTTCACAAACGCTACATCACCGCCTGCGCCATGGACTCAAGCGGCACTCTGCTCGGCGAAGTCCGGCGTATGCCGGTATCACTCGAGTCGCTGCGCAATTTCATGAGCGACTTTCCTGCTCCGGCGTCCGTCGGCATGGAAGCGACCCTCTGCTGGCAGTGGCTGCACGACCAGCTCGAGTCCAAGGGACACGCGATACGAGTGGCCGACGCTCGTCAGGTGAAACTGATCTGGCAGGCCCGGTCCAAAACCGATCCGATCGACGCACGGAAGCTCGCGGAGCTACTGCGCGTGAATCTCTTTCCTTCGATCTGGATCCCCGACCAGGACACACGCCGCCGCCGGCAGCTCCTCCACGGCCGGGCATTTCTCGTGAGACAGCGCACGCAGATCAGGAATCGCATTCATGGGCGGCTGACATCGGAGAACCTGCTCTTTCAGGGTTCAGACATGTACGGTCGGGCCGGCCGCGCATGGCTGTCAACTGTCCCGCTATCGCCAGTGCTCAGGGATCAGGTCGACCGCCTGCTCCGACTTCACGACGGACTCACGGTCGAGATCAAGGCACTGGACGAGGAGGTCAAGCGCTTCAGGCGGGATCACCCGGCGATCGAACGGCTCCACACGATCCCCGGAGTAGGTCTCTTCGGTGCATTGTTTCTGGTGGCTGAGATCGGAGCGATCGAGCGATTTGGATCGAGTCATCAGCTGGCAGCATACGCCGGGCTCGTGCCCTCGACACGAAGCTCAGGCGGGAAGACGACGCATGGCGCTGTGGGCTACGCAAGCAATCCGTGGCTCAAGTGGCTGATGGTGGAAATAGTTCAGACATTGAAACAGGCTCCGGGTCCGGTGGGAGATCAGTACCGCCGGCTCTTGAAAGCGAAAGGGAAGCCGAAGGCGACGACGGCTGCGGCGAGGAAACTCTGCTGCTATATCTATTGGATGGGATGCGCCGAGTTCCGTGGACAGTTAGTTAAGCTACAGCCGTCGCTCGCTCGAACGCGACCCGGCTGATTTTGCCAAGAGTGGAGTGCCTCCGCGTTGGATTGTAAAAGCGCTCGATGTAATCGAACACGTCGGCGCGAGCTGCATTCCTTGACTCGTACCGCCGACGATTGGTTCGCTCGGTCTTGAGCATTGCGAAGAAACTCTCCATCACCGAGTTGTCCCAGACGTTTCCGCTGCGTTTTGGCCAGGTTACGCCAATCTGGTTTTGTTTTTCCGGGCTGAGATCTGGGCGAAATGTGAGATGGCATCGACTCCGGCAACCATCTGATCGACGACCAGGCAACGTTTCGGAGCGCCGACCGGTCGTGCGCCGCTAATAAGCGGACGTTAAGCCCGACCCAGCTTTTTCGTCATCTCGTCAATCTCGCGAACCTGCGCCGAGCGCATTCGTTCGGCGAGCGTCTTCACGTCGGGATGCGTGAGGTTCGGCAAGAACTTGTCGATCATTTGAACTCCCTGCCGGTGGTGGTCGATCGTGTTCTGCCAGAACGCATGATCGAACTCCGTTTTCGAGAGTTTCATCAGCGACGCGGTCATTTGCTGCGCTTCTGCGCTGGCCTTGGGCGTGTGGTTGTCGTTCATCCCCTTGAGTGCCGCCGCGATCCTGTCCAGATCAGCATCCTGCTCCTGATCGAGCTTCTTCGCGTCGGACGCGGAGGCAAGCTTGTCCTTTCGCTCCATCGTTTCATGCGCCATCAGTATCAGGCCCTTGTGATGATCGGCCATCATGCGGAGAAATTCCTGGTCCGCGGGCACGCCTGAAGGAATTGCGGCTGTTGCTGCTCCGGCCACGGGCTGGTCAGCGGAAGCCCGCATGGAGGCGGCGGTATCGGTGGCAGTGCGATCGCCGGAGCCTGGCGCGCATGCTGCGCCAACTGCTACGGCGAACAGCTGAAGGTGTCTGAATGAGGTTCGTGTCATGTCGGATCCCTGATAAAGGATGAAAGTGTCGGGCGCTATTTTACTCAGGGTAAACCGAAGGCATATATCGTTCCCGGCGAAATTCGCTCCCGGCGAAATTCGCTCCCGACCTGTGCGTTCAACGGCCTGCGCGGAATACGAACGTTGCCCAGTGAGTTTCCCAGGCCGCGGGACCGGCCTGCACGACGTTGATTGTGCGAATGTTCCAGAGTCCGGCTCGCGAAACAGCCATGTGCACTCGTCCGCGTGAATCGGATACCAGATGGAGATCCGGTTCAGGACTTACGGTCGTGTCCTGAGGCGCTTCAGGTCCGGCGTGGACGGCCACTCCGGACAGTGGCTGACCTTTGAAGGTCACGCGAAAGCCGATGCTGTCGCCTGGCCGAAGCGTCGAGGGATCTGTCTCCGGCGTGAACTCGATCGCCTGGCCGCTGGCACGGCTGTAAACGCGAGGTCCCCCCGAGCCGACTTCTATCAGGGTCTTTGCATGTTTTGTATCGGTGCGTGTGATGCTATCGGCTGCCTTGAGCGACCCGTCCCGCTCGATGTGCGCGGCGGCGTCAGATGCTCCTTCGAGCTTGAGCCACCTGAGAAATGCCTCGCCGGTTTGACGGGACGAACGCGGAACGAGGCTGACAGCGACTATGCGCTGTCCGGCCCCGACCGGTCGCGCGCGAAGGAGCAATGAAGTTCCCCGGTGGGAGAGATCGGTGATGCGGGATTCAGCATCGGCGCCAATCATCGTCGCCGAAGCAATGCGAGCAAGGGCTACGGGAGCAACGCTCGCCGGAAAGCGCGAGCTGGTCTGCCCGCTTACTTCTACATCCGTCCCAACGGCATACGGAAACGCCCCGGGGACAAGAAAGAAATCATGCGCTGCGGCCAAGGAAGCACTCCCCAGGACTGCGGCTGCGACTGCGATTTGAAATGACGCAACCCGAAGGCTTTTCGGGACCCGATATGTTCTTTCCAATTTGACATTCTCCTAGTGGTGACCAAACTGCGTCCGTGACCGCGGCGGTTAAACCAAGCTCAGTGCTCGGCCTCCGCCCCTTCTCCCATCGCTTTCAAACGGGCGAGCTGTGTCGCACGCATCTTTATCGCCAAACCTCTGACCTCCCGGCGTTCGAGCGCGCTCAGCGATCGATCGACCAGCGCGACCCCCGCGCGGAAATGTGTAGCCAGCGGCGGATCCGGCTTAGCCTTACCTGCTGCGGACGCAACGGGCTTTGCGGACACCGGGCGGGGCGAGTACTGCTCGCCGTACATCTTGTTCAGAAGCATCAGCATCTGCTGCTTCTCGGCGTCGAGCGCGGCGTCATGCTCGAGTGGGTCAGCACCGCTACCATGAATCGCGTGTCCCTCCGGCTTCATCATGTCGTCGTGCACAATCAGGAGAACGGCCTCGTAGTGATCGAGCATGTGGTGGAGGAAGTCGCGATCAGGGTCCCCCAGGTGAGGGCCGGGTTTGACCGGTGAAGCGGCTATCACAGCTCCCGGGGCTGCAGCATTTGCGAAGGAGTCTGAGGCAATGCGGTTTCCAGCCGCGGCCACGGTATCGCCCGAGTGCGCATCGCTTGAACTGCCACCGGCCGAACAGCCCGCCAGGATCGTCGCGGCGCATGCGAGAGAACTGATTGTGACATGCCTCAGAAGCCGCCCAGGCACGTCGAAACCGCGATGCAGATGCACTCCAGGCCGCCAGGTAAAGGGTACCGCAATTTTACTGCGGATAAAAAGGGAGTCAAGCCCACGCCTGCCGAGAAGCCTGTATGAGCGGCACACGAGGACTTCATTCGGCGCAAAAGCCGTGGTATGAACGATGTGCGGAAGTAGCGCCAGAGCACTGCGGAAACACGTATCCTCTGGTCGGAGGAAGCCGATAATGCTGTACCACGAACAGGACGGTTCAACCGGCGATGCCACCATAGGGTGGCCGGCTGGCCGACTGCCGATTGACAGGGCATCAAACCGGGCATATTTTATGCCCCGTAAAATCCTGCACATGTGATCCTTGTAGTCGGCATTCAACCCGAAGCCATCATGTTACCTGTCAGCTCTGCCGGTCGCTCGGTACCGGAAGGTCCGGAGGCGGCGCCTCCAGCTGTGCGCGCTGGCGGCCCCAGAGAACGATTGGCCCTCGATGCGCTGGACTATCCGGTTCACGCATCGTCCAACCGCCTCGCTTACATGCTTGGCGGCCTCACGTTTGCTGGCATTGTTCTCCTTATCGTGACCGGAGTCGTGCTCGATCAATTCTACAACCCCAGCCCCACTGGAGCGCACGATAGCCTGCTCTACATCATGACCCGCGTGCGGCTCGGCATGTGGATGCGCGGTCTTCACTATTGGGCAGCGAGCATTGTCCTCGTGTCGGTGTTCCTCCACATGAGCTTCGTATTCTGGAAGCGAAGCTACGTCAGACCGCGCGAAGTCACGTGGTGGGCGGGGGTCGGCCTCTTCGCCATTCTCTTTGCTCTCGCCTTTACTGGCACTGTTCTGAGGGCTGATCAGGAAGGCGGTGAAGCTCTCGAGCACGCCGTCGCCGGGGCGAAGATGACGGGCCCCATGGGATTGCCATTGAGTCCTGACTTCACGCGAAGTACGAGTCTCCTGAGTAGGCTCCACAGCGCGCATACGAGTCTGCTTCCGCTCGCGATGCTCGCACTCGTGGCTCTGCATTTCTGGTTGATCAGGGCGCTTGGCATCAACGCCGGTGGTCCGAAAACGAGTCGCTTCTCCGATCATCTGCCCAGACTCATCGGCTATTCGCTCCTGCTCATTGGCCTCGCGGGCACTCTGGCGGCGGTTTTTCCTCCTGGGATAGGACATCCTTCGGTCGAAGGCGTGGAGCTCACCAAGCCCTTCTGGCCTTTCCTGTGGATCTACGCTGTCGAGAATCAGTTCGGCATGTCCGGCATGGTTGTCGCTCCGGTGATCATTTTCGGATTCCTGTTCGTCATTCCCCTGATTGACAGGCCACGCGATGGGGTTGGCCGTCACCGGCTTGTCACCGCCGCCGCGCTCCTGATGTTCGGGCTCTACATCGGCGGCATCATTTACGGGGTGTTCGCACCTCAGCAACAGCACATGGGGATGTGAGGAGACACACATGATGAATCGATCGATAGTTGCGCTCGGTGTACTGGCTCTCCTTTCAGCCAGTCCATCTCTAGGTTATGCGCATGGAACGGGTGTTCTGCGAGTGGCTTCGAAGCAGGTGGCATTGCGAGGGACAATCGAGATGTCCGGTGAGAAGCTTGGTGCCAATGCGAGCCTGAAGGCGGAGCTGCGGGGAGTTCTGGACACCTATCCAATCGGAAACGTCAAGACAACGAAGTCCCAGACCCTGGCGGCACGCCTTGTACTGCCACCCTCTGTCCCTTCAGGTACATACGCTCTCGTGCTTATCGCCGAGGACGGAGATGTTGCTGGTAGAACCGAGTTGATCATTGGACCGCTGGCCGCGGCAGTTGCCGCTGCAGAAGGAATGGCCCACATGGTCGGAGGTGAGGCAGGCGGGATGGCGGGCATGGAGGCGACCGGCGAGATGATGGAGGTCGCGGTGCACACCAGCTTCGCTGAATGGGCGGCTATCGTCGTCCTTGTGTCTCTCTCTTTTGCCGGCGGTGTGAGTTTGCTTGTCAGGTCACGTCGCGCGTCCGAGCTCTGAAACCAGCTGCCGGCACAGGTCGCGCCGGCAGCTGTACCTGCTCCATTTCTTGGGCCCCATGTTCATCTTGCTGTGATCCATCCCCGCCACAGGGTCTTTCTTTGGCGGGGCTTTTTTTGCACTCGGTTTGGTATTCTTTGGCTTCATCGCTGATGCCTTGCGAGACGCTGCTGCGGATGGCTTGGCGGACTCGACCGAGCCGCTCATCATCGCCGACATCATCCGTCGCATTTCGGGGTCTGCATTGACCCGTGCACGGGAACGGGAGCTAAAAGGGCTGGAGGGACGTTTGGTAGTGCTGAAGAAAACAGACTCAGCACCGGCAAGCCAATGGCACGCGTCTAAACGTGACCTGACGTGTAGGCGGGCCGCCTTGCGGTTGCTGTCGAGCAATATTCAGCCGCGACCGCAATATGGTTTTCCCCGGGCCTAGCGATTTTACGCTGCATAAATTAGGCTTCGGCAGGTGTCTCACGGCGAGGATTGATGAACGACAATATCGCGCAGGCCGTCGAACAGGCCGTCGAACTGCTTGTTGATCGAAGGCTTTCCCGCCGCAGCTTTGTCCGTGGTGCAGGAATGGTTGGCGCGGTCGCGGGCCTGGAGTCTCTCCTCCCGGGCTACGCCTATCCTGGAAACTCAGGCGGAACCCTTCGTCCGATGCAAGCACTTGCTCCGTCACGCCCACGAACCATAGACGGTGCTGTCTCATACGACATAGCCATTGCTGAAACGAAGGTCCGGATAGAAGGCCGCTCGGTTAAAGCCACTACTATGAACGGCACGGTCCCCGGACCACTTCTTCGTCTCCGGGAAGGGGACGAATCGGTTATCCGCGTCACGAATCACCTCGCGGAGGACACCTCGATCCACTGGCACGGAATCCTCGTTCCGCCAGAGATGGACGGCGTTCCGGGGGTAAGCTTCGCCGGCATTCGACCGGGCCAGACATTCGAGTACAGGTTCCCACTAAAACAGTACGGTACCTACTGGTATCACAGTCACTCGGGCCTCCAGGAACAGCTCGGGCACTACGGTCCTCTCATCGTCGAACCAAGGGTTGGGTATCCATACCGCTTCG
>JBKJNN010000031.1:0-3090 GCA_046593625.1 Gemmatimonadaceae bacterium
ACTAGCTGTGTGCCCGACGCCAGCAGCCTCGCTGGCGATTCAGGACCTCTGGTTGGTAGCTCCTGGGAGCTAGCAGCTCGTGGATTCGCCAGCGCGATCGACCGCATTAGTGCGCAGCTAGTTGCTAGCAGCTAGCCTCTAGCCGCCGGCTGGCACAGCCGTTGAAGGCGTTCTCCGCATATCGGAGGGAAGTCATGAATCTTTTGTGGATCATCATCATCGTCCTGGTAATTCTCTGGCTCGCAGGTTTCTCACTCCACATCGGTGGCGGCCTGATTCACATTCTCCTGGTCGTAGCTCTCATCCTCGTCGTTTACCGCTTGGCTACGGGACGAAAAGTCCTCTGACGCCTCATCCGCGCTTGAATGCGCGGATGACACGTTCAGCGCGCGCGACATCGACCGGCTGGTCGATGTCGCCGTTCCGTTTGATCGCCGTACCGACGATCACGCCATCGGCCTCTCTGTAGTCATGCGCATTCGTCTCAGTAACCCCACTACCGACGAGCAATGGCGCATCGATCGCTTCCCGAAGTGTCGAGATTGAGGCGGGGTCTGCCGCCGCGCCCGTTTCACGCCCGCTGATCACCAGGGCATCGGCCAGACCGCGCGAGCGGAGTTCCTTCGCCTGCTGCTGAGGATCCTGCGCTACGAGCTGCGCGGCATGCTTGACCAGGTGATCTGCAAAGATGGCGACGTCACAGCCGATTTCCGCCCTCTTCCGCAGGAGCGAGGCAGCCTCTCCTACGATGATTCCCTGATCGGTCAGCACCGCTCCGACGAGGACATTCACCCGGATGAACGAGGCGCCGACAGCGTGCGCAATAGCCAGCGCCGCATGTCCATCGTTTCGAAGCACGTTTACCCCGAAGGACATTTTCGTCAGCCCTCGGAGCTCAACGAGAATTCTCGTCATGCAACTGACCGTCTCGGGCGGAACCCGCGATCCGAAGAATGGCCGATCGCCGAAGTTCTCGACCATGAACGCGTCGATCCCGCTCGACTCCAGCGCCTTCAGATCAGCAACAGCGGCTTCGATCACCTGTTCAAGCGAAACGGCCATCGGCGAGCCAGGCAACGGCCGGAGGTGAATCATTCCGATGACGCAACGTATCCCGAGCCGCGACTGAAAGTCCTCTCTGCTCCACATCACCCACGCATTCTAGCTGCCAGCTACTAGCTACTCGTGGCTGCTACTCGTGGCTGTCGGTAGCACGTCAACTTGTCCGCCTTTTTAAGCAAGTGAAGTGTCCGGTCGGGTTGATTGTGAGGATCAGCGGAAGCTGACCCGCTTCTGGTTCTTGATCTTTGTCTTTCTTTCTCGTCGCTGGCAGGGGCTGTGGGAGCTGTGGGAAACGCCGGTGGCAGTTGTGCCGGCGTTTTCCAAGTCGTGTGGGAAGGCGCGGGGTTCATCGCGGCTTTCCATGCGACGGCAGCTTCCATAGCCCGGGTCTTTTTTCATGCAGCCTCACGGCTCGACTTTGAATTGGATGCGAGCAATCGCCCGCCGGCCTCGTAACGGCCGAGCAGATTGGGCCCGTAGTAAACAGCGATCGTGCCGTCGAGGAGCTCGCACACGAGCACTCTGCACTTGGCCATGCTGAAGCGGAACGTCTGCCGCTCGATCTGGAGCTTGATCTTGCCGAGAGTGACGACGTTGTCATTGCCGATGACTCGCTCGTGATGCTTGGAAAACACTTTCGACAGTTCGTTGCCTGCGTAGGGAACAAACGCTGTTCCTGACTCGGCCGCAGCGACCTTGAATTGCTTGTTGTGCCGCAGCAGGTATCCAGTCAAATAGCGATTGGCGTCAGCGACCGAGTGAATGCCCGCAGCGCGCAGTTCTTGTGGCAGTCGTCCCTGGAGGGTGCCGTACGAGCGTTCGCATCGGCCACGAGCCTGCGGCGAGTTGGCGTGGATCAACTCGATACCGAGTTGCTCGAGAGATCGTCCCACCTGCGTTCGAATCGAGCGGTCAGGCTTGATTGCTCCCTTCGGCGTGTAGACGAAGTGGCTGGCCCGATCGCTGTAGAGCGAACAGAATACCCCCTGGGTCTGGACCACCGAGTGCAGCCCCGCCATGATCGACTCAGTGCTTTCCTGTTCAACGAACCGCGCGTAGTAAATCTCGCTATTGGCGTCGTCCATGATCGTGACCAGATCGAAGCGCTCGTGATCCGAACCGAGCCAGGCGTGTGTGCTCCCGTCGATGTGGAGCATCATGCCCGGCAGTGGACGGCGCGGACGGCGCTTATGGTGGCGCCCCCGCTTCCTGGCCTTCCCTACAAGTCCTGCCTCCTGCAACGCCTTCTTGACCCACGTGTAACTGAGCGTGATCCCATGCTCGTCGCGCAACTTCTCGTGGAAGTGCCGCACGTTGAAATCGAAGTACTGCTCCCGATACAGCGTGAGCACTCGCTCGGCCTCGGCCATCGGCACCCGCTTGGGGCTCGGCCGCTGCGTACGCCGGTCGAGCAACCCGTCGTACCCCCATTCTTCCAGCCGTTTTCGGTAACGTCGCATGTTGCGATCGGTCATCCCCAGGATCTCAGCGGCCTGCATCCACGTGATCTGCTTCCCTATCGCCTTCAAAATCACTTCCTGAAAATTCATCGCCCGCTCCACGGACCGGGCCGGATACAAACCCATGCACTCTCTCCCAGAGCGCATCTGATCGCATCCGGCCCCGTCAGTCATGACCGGACAACTCATTTGCTAATTTGGGCGGACAACTCACATGCTACTGACACACAAGTTCCGACACCACTAGGAGCTAGCAGCTAGCGCCTGCTACTCTCTACACCCAGCCCTATGATCCACTTCTACCACGTCACGAAGCGCTTCGAACGCGATAGCGCGCTTCAAGACATCAGCTTCCAGATCGAGAAGGGAGAATTCGTTTTCCTTACCGGGGCGAGTGGCGCCGGAAAATCGACGCTTCTGAAGCTGATACTCCGGCAGATTCATCCGAGCGATGGGCAGATCGTGGTCAACGGCCGGAATCTCGCCACGCTGCGAGGATCGCAACTCCCGTTCTTCAGGCGCGAGATCGGAATGGTCTTTCAGGAATTCAAACTCATCGATCGAATGA